>NZ_CAWOOJ010000018.1:0-163946 GCF_963883145.1 Escherichia sp. E4385 | reverse complement strand
AGCACCGGAGATAAATATTAAGCAAAGCGAATCTTCATTACCTGATCTGGCAAGCGAAGCTGCTCAACAAGAAGAACAAAGTAACAAAGGCAAATCCGTCAAGGAACGTGGTGCCAATTACGTTACCGAGTCCGCCCAACAGGGCTTTGAGAACCTGACTCCAGAAGCGCTTGAATCCCAGGCGAGAAGCTATCTGCAAGGGCAAATCACATCATCCGCACAGTCTTATATCGAAGGTGCGCTTTCTCCTTATGGTAAAGTTCGCTCTAACCTTTCCATCGGTCAGGATGGCGATCTGGACGGCAGTTCAATCGACTATTTTGTCCCCTGGTATGATAATCAGAGTACGGTCTATTTCAGTCAGTTTTCTGCGCAACGAAAAGAAGATCGAACGATAGGTAATATAGGTTTAGGCGTAAGACATAATTTTGATAAATGGCTTCTGGGGGGGAATATATTTTATGATTATGATTTCACCCGTGGACATCGCCGTTTAGGCTTAGGAACAGAAGCCTGGACGGATTATTTAAAATTTTCTGGTAACTATTATCATCCGCTTTCAGACTGGAAAGATTCAAAAGATTTTGATTTCTATTTAGAACGACCCGCACGTGGCTGGGATATCCGGGCGGAAGCCTGGTTACCTTCTTATCCGCAGCTGGGGGGCAAAATTGTTTTCGAGCAATATTATGGTGACGAAGTGGCGCTCTTCGGCACCGATAATTTAGAAAAAGATCCCTATGCAGTGACGCTCGGCGTGAACTATCAACCCGTTCCGTTACTGACGGTCGGGACAGACTATAAAGCAGGTACCGGAGATAACAGTGATCTTAGTGTTAACGCCACGATTAACTATCAGTTCGGTGTTCCGCTAAAAGATCAACTGAATAGCGATAACGTCAAAGTTGCTCACTCGCTGATGGGCAGTCGCCATGACTTCGTCGAACGTAATAACTTTATCGTGCTGGAATACAAAGAAAAAGACCCACTTGATGTCACCTTGTGGCTTAAAGCAGACGCCACCAATGAGCACCCGGAATGCGTGATTAAAGACACGCCAGAGGAAGCGGTTGGCCTGGAAAAATGTAAATGGACCATCAACGCGCTGATCAACCACCATTACAAAATTGTCGCCGCCTCGTGGCAGGCGAAAAATAACGCTTCCCGCACGCTGGTCATGCCTGTTGTTAAAGCGAATACCATCACTGAAGGTAACAACAACCACTGGAATCTGGTGCTGCCAGCCTGGCAGTACAGCTCCGATCCTGCCGACCAGGAAAAACTCAATACCTGGCGCGTGCGTCTGGCGCTGGAAGATGAAAAGGGTAATCGGCAGAATTCCGGTGTGGTCGAAATCACCGTGCAGCAGGATCGTAAAATTGAGCTGATCGTCAACAACATCGCAGATGTGCCGGATGAGAACAATCACAGCCACGAAGCCAGCGCCCAGGCAGACGGCGTCGATGGCGTGGTGATGGATCTCGACGTCACCGATAGCTTTGGGGATGACACTGACCGCAACGGCAATGCTCTGCCAGTAGATAACCTTTCGCCGCAGCTTTACGATGCGCAGGATAAAAAAGTTACGCTCACCAATAAACCCTGTTCAACCGAGAATCCCTGCGTCTTTATCGCTAAGCAGGATAAAGAAAAAGGCACCGTTACGCTCTCCAGTACGCTACCCGGTACTTTCCGCTGGAAAGCGAGAGCCGCGCCGTATGACGACAGTAACTATGTAGATGTGACTTTCCTCGGCGCGGGGGGCAATGATGTTAATGCCTTTATCTACCGTGTATCTGCGACTAACCCTGTCAATCTTATCGGCAATGAGAAAGAGCATTTGCCTGTTGATAATGCCTATCGCTTTGTCTTGTGGCGCGATGTCAACAACGATGGAGTTTTCCAGCAGTCGGAAAAACTGACGGAAGAGGAAATGGCGCAATACGACTACCAGTGGGAGTTTACCGGGCACAGCGTCAATGGCTATACCGGTGCGCAATCGAATACCAGTAATGAAGATATTGTCATCCCTGCGACAAACGAAGAGGCCGTACAGAAATTTGGTGCCCAAAAAGAAGATGGCGTGCAGGGGTATGGATTACGTGTGGTTTACAGCAAGCACTAGATCGGCGTAATGGCCGATCGGCCAGTCGCTGGATATTAATCAAGGAGAGAATTGAATGAACAATCATTTAACGCGGCCGTTGACGAAAGTCGCGCTGGCGCTGGCTTTAGCGGGGTACTGTGCAGTGCCTGTCGCAATGGCTGAAGGGCAGGGCAATCTTAGAGCTGGGCAGTGGCAATCAGAATCACAAAGTACCGGCACCATTCAGGGGACCGTGCCGTGGATCACCAGAAGTGCTTCAGAGATAGCGGATGCTGATAAATCACATGTCACTATTGATATTGATCGTGGTAGCCGCACGGTCACAACGGACGGTGATAAGCAGTTTCATGTGGGGGACACACTGACAGCCAACTGGGCGATTGGTGATACTCAGGGGGACCTTGATGACAATAACACAGCGACTAAAGCAACCCTCCAGTGGATGAGTTATAGCGACCAGTCAGGAGCAGATCCTAAAGAGATTGGTACCGTAGGGAGCGATACATATACCATCGCGGCTGCGGATGCTGATCGATACATAGGTTTGAAAATCACGCCGACTACCACTACCGGTGATCCGAATGTTGCGGATGAGGTGGTGATGCTTGACCTTTCCACCAATGCGGGCGGTGGTTCTGACAGCGATGATATTCCGGAAGGTCCGGTATTTGATGATGCCGTTCACGTCGTAATTCACGAAAAAGACATCAATACGAATCTGTTGGGTAAAACGACGAAACTCAAAACTAATACCACTTATCAAGTCATGTTGTGGAAAGATAAAAACAACAACAGTACTTATGATGCAGGCGAAGAGGTTACCAGCCAGTACAACTATCGCTGGCGCTTTACCGGAACCAGCCTCCAGTTGGGCACAGCCGGTGGTCTTGTTAATCCGACTTACAACAACAGCGACCTGGTTATCCCTGTTACCAATGCCGAAGCGAAAACCGCGTTCGATTTTGCCGGAAGTGGCGTTGTCCTCGGCAACGATGGCGTTCAGGGCTACGGCTTATCTATCGACTACCAGAGAAAATAATCGTTACCAGCACCATTCCCGCCAGGGAATGGTGTTTTTCCGCGCACTTTGCTTAGCCAGCGTTAAGCAAAGTGGGTTGAGGTGAAAACGCAACTTTTAACGGGCAGGTTTCAATCATGGACGGGGCTTTGAAACTAATAAAAGTAATAACGGCGATTTTATTGCTATCCCTGACCTTGCCTGCAATGGCCGTGTTAAAAGGGGGACAGTGGCAACAATCAAGAGCTTCAACTGATGCTATAAATGGCACCGTTCCCTTTGCAGATAGCGCCAGCGTACCCGTCTATCAAGGAAGTGTTCAGCTTGATCCCACTGTGGAGCATGATATTGCTAATACAGCTATGCCCGGTAATTTCAGCATTGAGGCCAGCGCAACGAGCATGATTTTAACCAACCCGCGCGACAATGAAGGTGACATATTCAACAGTCCGCCATTACTGCGCTGGGAAGATCAAATGTTGCCAGCCGTCACCCTTATCTGGGCAGACGCCGCTACGCCCGATATGCCGCTCACCCCACAACCACGTCCTGATCGTTCCTTTTGTGTACAAAACCTGGCGGGTCATAAACTGGTGGCGATTCCGCAGTTTGATCCAGACAAAACGCTCCCAACATTGGATCTCTTTACCCTTACAGGCGTACCTAATCAGGGAACGGTGTTACTTGATGAAAAACAGGTCACGTTAAATATTGCCAGCGCAGTGGGTGATCTGGTTACTGTCAGTGCCAGTGACTATGATGAAACACTAAACGCGGCTAAAACTACCGTTGGCAACTCAATCACTTTAACCGTAACGACCAAAGATTGTCAGGGTAATACGGCAGGTAATATACCTTTTATTATCAAACGTAAAGATGCGGTAAACCGGCAGAATGTTGTGAATAACACCGGTCCAGTAAGACTCGGAAGTACCGAGTTAACGACTACAGCAACGGAATATCGTGGTACTACCGATGCCAATGGCACCGCTACTGTTACGGTAACGCAGGCGAATGGTCCCGGTGTAAAAACGCCCCTGGTTGTCAGTCTTTCTGGCATTACGCAAAGCAGCGAAACGGCGGTGATCTTTACCGTTCTCACCAGCCCGGATGTCCCGCAGGCTAATATGTGGGGCCATATGGCAGAAACGTTAAAGGCGATGCAATACACCTTCAGCCGTCCGAAACTGGCAGCAGAAGTGGATAATGAAGCGGGTACAGTCATCGATCATAACGAAACATGGTCAACCTTCACCTGGAGTGGTGCAGATAACCACTGCGACATTCTGCCTGGTATGCGGCAGTTTGGTGCGATGAAAACCGTCATTCCTACTTCAGTGCAAGAAGTCGTCGGTTGGCCAATGCAGGGAGATTATTACTGGTCTTCGCTGGCAGGGACCTCCGGGAAGCATCATGCCGCAGATGTTACGAACCATAGCGAAGCACAGCAAGCAGATAGTACGAAGTATCTGGTGAGTTGTGTGGACAAAGACGCACCGGAGGTTGACCCCGAACTGGTGCTGACCCCCGAAAACTATGATGAGAGTTTGCAGGCAGTAAAAGTTCCGGTGGGTGAAGATACACTCATGCGCCTGACCATTACCGATAAAAAAAATAATAATCAGCCGCTGGCTTACTACTATTTCTCACTTCATTTAGATGATGGAATTAACCGTAAAAATCAATCCGATCCCACGTGGGAAGCGCACCCAGTACATATTTCCGGCGACTCGAATTTACACCAGATTGATGCACACAACTATGAAGGCATAACCGACTTTAACGGTCAGGCTACGCTTACACTTACGCAACCAGACGGTGCTGGTGTTAAAACGCATATCACCGCGACAATGCGCAGCAACTTTGCTGCATCGGATGAGAAGGACGTGATTTTTACAGTTATCACCAGTCCGGACAGCGATCAGGCCCGGATGTGGGGGCATATGGCAAGAGGGATTATTTCTGATGGGAATATCTATAAACGCCCACTGCTGGCAGATGAAACGGCGCATGAAGTGGGGGTAATGCGCGAAAACAACGAGGACTGGGCCTTGTTTGATCAAGAGTCCAGTATGCAGAAGGAATGCGGCGTTGGACATATTCCGAGGCAACGTTCTCTGGAAGCTTTATACGTAGCAAATCAAGGAAATGCGATTGGTACTGAGTATGGTTGGCCGACGATAAAACAAGATTACCTCACAGCGGTTGAACAAGCAGATTCACATTCCTCTGTTGCTCTCGATAATGGCTCGGTTACCACTTATTCTGGTTTCAGGCAAAACTATCTCACTTGTTCTGCCAATGATCTCGTGGCTCGTGTCGTGGTAGAAACAGACAAAGATATCTCACCCGGTTCCAATTCTGCTAAAGCGAAGGTGGGTGAAAAAATAACCATGACGGTTCGTACCGTTAACGCGATGAACAATGATACTCCTGTCCCTTTTACCGCATTTACCGTTACCAAAGGGATGAGTCAGAACAGAGCTGGGTTGGTATCTGGTTTTACCGATCCGTCTGGTGGTGCTCTCACAATGAACGGAACCGCCTATGGTACCTCGCAACCATCAGTAATTTATTCAGGTCTTACGGATGCGCAGGGAGTGGCGACAATCGTAATTGAGCAGCCCGCAGGCGTTGGCTTAAGTACACCACTGACAATTACCCCAACTCAATCAGCGGTTCCGAATAATATTGTAAATTACAATGTGACCTTTACCGTGCCAACAAGTCCTGATGTTTCTGTGGCACAAATGTGGGGGCATATGGATGACTCAATTACTGTTGGAACCATGACCTTTAATCGCCCGAAATTAATTCAGGAGGTCAGTGGCGGGCGTAGTCCACAAGTAGAAAATAATGAAAGCTGGGTACGAGTCACTCAGGCGGATATTGAAAACAGTGCTGCGGGCGGTTGTGAAAAAAATAAAGTACCACGCAAAAACCAACTTGCTGCGTTGTACAGTGGCAACACTAACAATGCCATTCAGACAGTACACGGTTGGCCGACTCAGCTCCAGGAATACTGGAGTAGCACTCCAGTCGATAAGGTGCCGCATTTTGCGGCAGTCTGGTTAAATAATGGTAATGTACAAAGCAATGTTACCCCTCCTGTTTATATAAGCTGTCTGGCTACTGCAAATACTGTTGCCAACAGCATCACGTTAGAAATTGTGGATCCAGCTCAGTGGAATAGTAGCCTCAATGCGGCAAAGCTGAAAAAGGGCGAGACATTACAGGTCAAGGTGACAGTAAAAGACGCCGCGGGTAATCCAATGGCAGATATGCCGTTTATCCTTCAACGTGGTGATGGTTATACCCGTTCAGAGGAACGTCATGTGGCGGGTAGCGGCGATGGCATTGTATCCTCAGTGGTTGTCGATGGCGGCCAGCCTGATGAGATAACGCTGAGCGATACCGCCACGAGCTATATCGCAATGACCGGCAGCGATGGCAGCAAGATCCTCACCATTACCCGTCCAGATACCCACGGCACTAAAACGGCGCTGATCGCAGCGTTGTATTCCGACCCGACCAAAAAAGCCAGCATGGACACCATCTTCACTGTGGTGACCAGCCCGGATAGCGCAAATGCCAAAATGTGGGGCCATATGCCGGAAACGCTAACGGCGGGCGGGCTAACGTTTAAACGTCCTTTGCTGTTCTCGGAACTGAGCGGTTCAGCGGGCAATGCGCGCAAAGGGCCTGAAGAAGACAATGAGATTTGGGCTCTGTTTACCGAAGCGCAGGCTGCTAAAAATACTAAAAATAACGGCTGCGGCGCGGATTTTATCCCGACAAAAGACGCGCTGACTACGTTGTCCGGCAACTGGGGCGGGCATACCGTAGACGGCTGGCCGGTGTTGAAAGTTTATGACTCCAGTACGGCGGATAGTGCCAGTGTGGGAAATCGTAATTATCTCGGCGTACAGCTCAGTAACGGTACCAGCAGCGTGCTGGAGACGAACGGGGGATACCTGAGTTGTCAGACGACGGCAAATAAGAAAGTAGCGAAAATTGAGCTGACGTCAGAACAAACGGTTAGCGTGGACGGTCTTGATGCAGTAAAAGTCAAAACCAATTATGAAGATGTTCATGAGCAAATGACGTTCAAAGTGACGACCCGTGATGCCCAGGGGAATGTTGTAGGCAACACGCCATTCTTACTGAGCCACGGGAAAACGGTTAGTCGCCAGAATGTCGAGGTGACCGATTATCAGTCCAGACTGATTTCAGTGACAGACCAGTATAATCACCAGGCCTATCTGCTGAACACTGGTGATAATTTTTATGGCACGACCGGGGCGGACGGTACGGCGACGCTGACCATCAACCAGCCCAATACCGGTTTTGGTGAAAGAATACCGATGCAGGCTACGCTGGATGATACTAGCGTAGTGTCGCAGAGTTTGAGTGCGATCTTTACGGTTGTGACCAGCCCTGATACGCCGAAAGCGAACTACTGGGGGCATATGTCTGAAACCCTCACGGCAAAAAATGGCAAGGTTTTCAGCCGTCCACTGTTGCAGGCTGAAGCCGCATCAACAGCTACTGTAACGGTAAATAATGAAGTGTGGCCGCGGGTTAACATCACGTCTGCACTGGACGGCAGCAATGGCGGCTGCAAAGACAAATTGCCAGTGATGAACGATCTCCAGTCATTGTATGATGCCTGGCCTGACGGAACGTTACAGACTGTGCAGGGATGGCCTCTCTATTTATCATCACCTTTGTTCTGGTCGCGTAATGTGAAATCAAGCGCCGGAACTACCACGCCTTTGTATCAATATATGAATCTCAAAACGGGCGAAGCCGGCGCGACGTCGAGTACGTCCAACACCTATTCACAGGTTTGCCTGGCGACAGCGGAACCGATTGGCAGCGTAACCCTTGCGCCTGCGGCGGAAAACTGGGACAGCGCGCTGTCTGCCGGAAAAGCAAAGGCGGGAGAGGCGATGCCTGTGACAGTAACGGTAACCCATACGGATGGTTCGCCTGCGGCGTATGAGTCGGTGGGGATTCAGCGTGGCGTCAGCACGCAACGAGACGGTACGACTATCGGGAGTTCGTCTACTTTCGATGATCTTGTGCTGGATGAATTTAATCCGGCGGAAACCATGACATCCAGTATCCTCAACGGAAGTGCCAACCTTAACTATCTGCTCTTGCAAACGGATGCTCAGGGGCAGGTCACCTTTAAGCTCCATCAGGATCAATCAACCGGCCTGAAAACCCCGATGAGCGCGACGGCGTTTGGGCGCGCCGATAAACCTATAGTACCGCTGGACGTTATTTTTACCGTTATCACCAGCCCGAACAGCGACAAAGCGCATATGTGGGGCCATATGCCGGAAACGGTCACCGCGGCCGACGGTACTGAGTTTGAACGACCAAAACTGTGGGATGAAATGGGTGCCACCAGCGGTGCGGGTAAACCGCTCTCTAAAGTGAATCTTAATAATGAATACTGGCCTGCGCCACATTCCTCGCAGAGAGGCGATGCGGGGGGAACCGATCCGTGTGAAGAAGCGCGCCACCCTTCGCTGGACGAACTTAAATCGTTATACGCTCGCTACCCTAATGGCACTATCGTGAAAGAGATTGGTTGGCCAGTGAAGCAGAGCGGTTATGCGTGGTGGACCAATGCAACCTGTCCAGCGAAAGAAGGGTCCACTGTTTGTGAAGCAATAGATCTGTACACGGGGCTACTGGCATCAGGGAAAACCTGGGCCTATGAGGCGTGCCTGGTGCATCCACACTCGACGGTTTCTGCCGTGACGCTGACCTCGACGACGTTTGATTCTGCTTATCAGGCGGCGGTGGCAAAAAAAGGCGATGCCATGTCGGTGATGGTTACGGTGAAAGACAGTTCCGGAAGAGCGGTGCCGAACGTGGCCTTTATGTTACACCGCGGCGATGCTGCGCCGCGTAACAGCGGGGCGACGTTGTCGCCTGCAAATGGAGTTAGTGTAGCGGAAATGGATGATATCACCATCCAGCCATCATCAGGAGTGGCTACTCGGTTGGCTGCAAGTGGGGACGAGATCAGTGGCGTGACAGGTGCAGACGGCACGGCAAGCTTTACTGTTCGTCAGGACAATACGCCGGGTTATAAAACGCCGCTAACAGTAACGCTGGATAATTACCCAACTGTGACTGCAACGATGGACACTATTTTTACCGTTTTAACCAGTCCAAATGTCTCTTCAGCTCACTTCTGGGGACATATGGCAGACTCGGTAGTGGTGAATGGCAAAACATTACATCGACCTTTGCTGAAAACAGAATTACCTGCTGGTGCGGTTGCTGTGGTGGCTCCAAATGTGGTCAACGAAACCTGGGCGTTGGGACACAGAGTTGATTCAGCCAAATGGGATATAGCAAAGCAGTGTGGAAGTATGAGCAATGCGCCAACGTACAGTGAGTTAGAAACGCTGCACACAAGTTTTAGCTCGTTGGGGTGGCCTTCAATTACGCCAAGCTATCCCTATTTATCCTCCGAGCAATGCGGAATGTTTGAAGACACGGGGACGCAGGATTGTAGTGTAGTTCTGCAAAATAAGGCAGGTCTAATCGCCTGCTTTCAGTGATGGCATGGTTGTATCTGGTGCTGACATGGTGATATTGCCGGATGCGATGCTGGCGCATCTTGCCCGACCTACGGATTAGCCGCTTTTTTGCGTGGTTTGCGGGTTTTCGTCACGTTGCTCACTACGCTTACCACAATGCCATCATTTAAACGCGTGGTCATCGTATCGCCCGCTTTTACCTGTTTCACCTGCTTTAACACCGCGCCATCTGCGGCGCTGGTGACGCTATAGCCGCGCGCCAGCGTTGACAGTGGGCTAACCGCTTCCAGATGCGTCACCGCATTACCGAAACGTTCACGCGTGGCGCTAAGCTGTGCGCGCAGGGTTTCTGCTAAACGATATTCCAGTTGTTGAATGCGCGTTTGCAAGCGATGAATCTTCGGCTGTGGATTTTGCTGATTCAGCCGCTGTGTTAATCGCACCTGTTGCTGTCCGGCTCGTTTAAGCTGATTTTCCAGCGCAAAGCTCATCCGCTTTTGTAGACGTTCGAGTGTAGTCTGCTGACGCGCCAGCCGAAGCTGCGGATGCTGTTGCTGCAAGCGATGATGAATTTGCGTAAAGCGACGCGTGCGGTTGGCGAGATAATAATCCATCGCCATTTCCAGCCGCTGCTGCGCAGACTGCACCTGGCGCAGTAACTCCTGCTGATTACGGCTCACCACTTCAGCGGCAGCCGACGGAGTTGGTGCTCGTAAATCGGCAACGAAATCGGCAATGGTCACATCGGTTTCATGTCCAACGGCACTGACAACCGGAATGCGACTGGCAAAAATTGCCCGCGCCACGCGTTCGTCGTTAAAACTCCATAAATCTTCCAGCGAACCGCCACCGCGCCCGACAATTAACACGTCGCACTCGTTGCGCTGATTCGCCAGCTCAATGGCACGAACGATTTGCCCTGGCGCATCATCACCCTGTACCGCGGTAGGATAAATAATCACTGGCAATGACGGATCGCGACGTTTAAGCACATGCAAAATATCGTGCAGTGCGGCACCTGTTTTTGAGGTGATGACACCTACACAGTGCGCAGGGGAGGGGAGTAGTTTCTTAAGCTCTTGATCGAACAAACCTTCAGCCTGCAATTTCGCTTTGAGTTGTTCGTATTTCTGTTGCAACAAACCTTCACCGGCGGGCTGCATATTTTCGACGACAATCTGATAATCGCCGCGTGGCTCATAGAGTGTAATATTGGCGCGAACCAGCACTTGCTGCCCGTGTTGCGGGCGAAAGGCCACCCGGCGGTTGCTGTTGCGGAACATTGCGCAGCGTACCTGGGCGGTATCATCTTTGAGCGTAAAGTACCAGTGACCGGAAGCCGGTTGCGTGAAGTTAGAAATTTCGCCGCTGATCCACACTTGCCCCATCTCCTGCTCAAGCAGCAAACGGACGGTCTGATTCAGGCGACTAACCGTAAAAATAGCGGGGGATTGAGATGGTAACATGTGAGCGAGATCAAATTCTAAATCAGCAGGTTATTCAATCGATAGTAACGTGCTGACCGGGGAGCGCAAGCATTATTTGCAAAAAGGGGTAGATGCAATCGGTTACGCTCTGTATAATGCCGCGGCAATATTTATTAACCACTCTGGTCGAGATATTGCCCATGCTACGTATCGCTAAAGAAGCTCTGACGTTTGACGACGTTCTCCTCGTTCCTGCTCATTCTACCGTTCTGCCGAATACTGCTGACCTCAGCACTCAGCTGACGAAAACTATTCGTCTGAATATTCCTATGCTTTCCGCAGCAATGGATACCGTAACGGAAGCGCGCCTGGCTATTGCTCTGGCTCAGGAAGGCGGTATCGGCTTTATCCACAAAAACATGTCCATTGAACGCCAGGCGGAAGAAGTTCGCCGCGTGAAAAAACACGAATCTGGCGTGGTGACTGACCCGCAGACTGTTCTGCCAACCACGACGCTGCGTGAAGTGAAAGAACTGACCGAGCGTAACGGCTTTGCTGGCTACCCGGTTGTTACCGAAGAAAACGAACTGGTCGGCATCATCACTGGTCGTGACGTGCGTTTTGTGACCGACCTGAGCCAGCCGGTTAGCGTTTACATGACGCCGAAAGAGCGTCTGGTAACTGTGCGTGAAGGGGAAGCCCGTGAAGTTGTGCTGGCAAAAATGCACGAAAAACGCGTTGAAAAAGCGCTGGTGGTTGATGATGAATTCCACCTGATTGGCATGATCACCGTGAAAGACTTCCAGAAAGCGGAACGTAAACCGAACGCCTGTAAAGACGAACAAGGCCGTTTACGTGTTGGTGCTGCGGTTGGCGCAGGTGCGGGTAACGAAGAGCGTGTTGATGCGCTGGTTGCCGCAGGCGTTGACGTTCTGCTGATCGACTCCTCTCACGGTCACTCTGAAGGCGTTCTGCAGCGTATCCGTGAAACTCGTGCTAAATATCCGGATCTGCAAATCATCGGCGGCAACGTGGCAACAGCTGCGGGCGCACGCGCTCTGGCAGAAGCAGGTTGCAGCGCGGTTAAAGTGGGTATCGGCCCAGGCTCAATTTGTACTACCCGTATTGTTACTGGCGTAGGTGTTCCGCAGATCACTGCCGTTGCTGACGCAGTTGAAGCCCTGGAAGGCACCGGCATTCCGGTTATCGCTGACGGTGGTATCCGTTTCTCTGGCGATATTGCCAAAGCTATCGCCGCTGGCGCAAGCGCGGTGATGGTAGGTTCTATGCTGGCGGGTACTGAAGAATCTCCGGGTGAAATCGAACTCTACCAAGGCCGTTCTTACAAATCTTACCGTGGGATGGGTTCTCTGGGCGCGATGTCCAAAGGTTCCTCTGACCGTTACTTCCAGAGCGACAACGCTGCCGACAAACTGGTTCCGGAAGGTATCGAAGGTCGCGTAGCCTACAAAGGTCGTCTGAAAGAGATCATTCACCAGCAGATGGGCGGCCTGCGCTCCTGTATGGGCCTGACCGGCTGTGGTACTATCGACGAACTGCGTACTAAAGCGGAGTTTGTACGTATCAGCGGTGCGGGTATTCAGGAAAGCCACGTTCACGACGTGACCATCACCAAAGAGTCCCCGAACTACCGTCTGGGCTCCTGATTCTCTTCGCCCGACTTCATGTCGGGCGATTTATATTATCTGTTTCACTTGCCTCGGAATAAGCGTCAATGACGGAAAACATTCATAAGCATCGCATCCTCATTCTGGACTTCGGTTCCCAGTATACTCAACTGGTTGCGCGCCGCGTGCGTGAGCTGGGCGTTTACTGCGAACTGTGGGCGTGGGATGTGACAGAAGCACAAATTCGTGACTTCAATCCAAGCGGCATTATTCTTTCCGGCGGCCCGGAAAGTACCACCGAAGAAAACAGCCCGCGTGCGCCGCAGTATGTCTTTGAAGCAGGCGTACCGGTATTCGGCGTTTGCTATGGCATGCAGACCATGGCAATGCAGCTGGGCGGTCATGTTGAAGCCTCCAACGAACGTGAATTTGGTTATGCGCAGGTTGAAGTTCAAACTGATAGTGCGCTGATTCGTGGTATCGAAGATGCGTTAAGCGCAGATGGCAAGCCGCTGCTTGATGTGTGGATGAGCCACGGCGATAAGGTAACAGCAATTCCTGAAGGCTTTGTTACCGTCGCCAGCACCGAAAGCTGCCCATTTGCCATCATGGCTAACGAAGAAAAACGTTTCTATGGTGTTCAGTTCCACCCGGAAGTGACTCATACTCGTCAGGGTATGCGTATGCTGGAGCGTTTTGTGCGCGATATCTGCCAGTGTGAAGCGCTGTGGACGCCAGCTAAAATTATCGACGACGCTGTAGCCCGCATTCGCGAGCAGGTGGGCGACGATAAAGTGATCCTCGGCCTCTCTGGTGGCGTGGATTCTTCCGTTACCGCGATGCTTCTGCATCGTGCAATCGGTAAAAACCTGACTTGTGTATTTGTCGACAACGGTCTGCTGCGTCTGAATGAAGCTGAACAGGTAATGGATATGTTCGGCGATCGTTTCGGTCTGAACATCATTCACGTTCCGGCAGAAGAGCGTTTCCTGGCAGCGCTGGCTGGCGAAAACGATCCAGAAGCAAAACGTAAAATCATCGGGCGCGTTTTCGTTGAAGTATTCGATGAAGAAGCGCTGAAACTGGAAGACGTGAAGTGGTTGGCGCAGGGCACCATCTACCCTGACGTTATCGAATCTGCCGCATCTGCAACCGGTAAAGCACACGTCATCAAATCTCACCACAACGTGGGCGGCCTGCCGAAAGAGATGAAGATGGGCCTGGTTGAACCGCTGAAAGAGCTGTTCAAAGACGAGGTGCGTAAGATTGGTCTGGAGCTGGGCCTGCCATACGACATGCTGTACCGTCACCCGTTCCCGGGACCGGGCCTCGGCGTTCGTGTGCTGGGCGAAGTGAAGAAAGAGTATTGTGACCTGCTGCGCCGTGCTGATGCCATTTTCATTGAAGAACTGCGTAAAGCGGATCTGTACGACAAAGTCAGCCAGGCGTTTACTGTCTTCCTGCCGGTACGTTCCGTTGGCGTAATGGGCGATGGTCGTAAATACGACTGGGTTGTCTCTCTGCGTGCTGTCGAAACCATCGACTTTATGACCGCACACTGGGCACATCTGCCGTACGATTTCCTCGGTCGCGTTTCCAACCGCATTATCAATGAAGTGAACGGTATTTCCCGCGTGGTGTATGACATCAGCGGCAAGCCACCAGCTACCATTGAGTGGGAATGATTTAATTCCTGCACTATGAATGAACAAAACCCTCTGTTGCTACAGAGGGTTTTTTATATTGCTGACTAAAGTTAGCAATATAAAAAAGCCTGTAATCCTCACGAATCATAGGCTTGAAGTTACTGACAGCGATTAATTAAACCAACTGTCCGATTTATTCTCTTCTGCTTTACCCACGCTTTTCATCAAATCGCGACCACCTTCTGTCACATTCCTGTTAGCGTCAGCTTCAGATTGCACGACATCAGTTTGCGCGGCTTTGTGCTTCAGCTCCTGATCGATAAATTCGTTCTCGCGCTTAACGCGGGCTTCTTCTTTCGCCAGCGCCAGTTTTTGTTTCTGAATCTCTAAGCTGCGCAGCTCATCTTCATAACTTTGATCGCGTTTTTTATCCGCAGTGGCTTCGGCGTCCAGTTTATCCTGGCGAGCTTTCTTATCCGCTGCTGCTGCCGCCGCTCTTTTATTGGCGGCGGCCTGAGCGTTTGCGCGACGCTGTTTCTCTTGTTGAATTTCCCTGTTGCGCTCCGCGACCCATTCGTCATGCTGCCTTTGCTCTTCATTTTTACCTTGCTGTTCCGCTTCTGCGACAGCCGAGAGTTGATCCTGCAATGATGAGGCGGCAGCCGGATAGCTTAAGGAGGCTAAGATGGCGCAAAGAAAAACTTTCTTCATGACTCCTCCTGATTATTAGCTCTTTTCAGGACATTTGGTATTTGGCTGAATACGCGTTTCGTTATACGTCGTGGTAATAACGACAGCTAAACCCGTCGTAAACTGGCATTCTTTACCCACCTGTGTGGATGTATACACTTTGGTGCCTTCCTTATAAGTTAAAGAAACACCTTCCACTAAGGTTTTATCATTCACCATAGAACCTGCTGCTGCGCCTACAGCTCCGCCGCCAACTGCACCTGCCGTCGTTCCGGAATTACTGCCAGACCCGACGTTGTGGCCGATAACGCCGCCAGCGACTGCGCCAATAAGTGCGCCGAAGGCTTGTGCGTTCCGTTTATTTTGGGAGTTGTCTACGGCAACTTTTGCGGGAAGAATGGAAATGATATTAACGGTTTTAGTTTCTTGCTTGGTATTCAGTTGATCAGTTTGATAAACATCGGCGGCATGATCGTCAGCATTTGATTGGCATCCTGCCAACATGAATGACGCTAAAATTGCCACAGGCAGAAGACATTTTTTAAATTTCATCACTATTCCTTGTTATAGACTTTACGAAAAACAAGACATTTAAGATCATCGAAAGAGGAAAGTAAATGTATAGACTATGAAGGAATAGATTAAATTTATTTAAATTCATTGAATAAATATATATGCATTAACGCATAATAAAAACATATATATTATGTTTAATATACATTGCGTCTTATTGCAGAATGATTCGAAATCAGAACAAAGAGGTAAAAATTTAGATAAATAAATGCCTGCCGCTTTGATAACAACAAAGAGCAACCGTATCTGACAGCATTGAGCCGTCTTGTTCAGTAAAGGTGACGAAGGTAACCGCTAACGTTGTACCGGGGATTCGATAGAGAATGTGGATTGCTGAGCTTCTTTTTTGCTCTGATGATGCTGCCAGGCGCCAACGGAGGAGTAGATAAAGCGGCCAAAGAAGAAGAGAAAGCTGATAAGCAATACGATACGAGTCATGCGACTGTTAAATCGGTGTCGTTTTCGCATACTGGTTGGCTGACTCACAAAGGGTTCCTCAAGGTATGTCCATGCCATGGACGGTACTTACATTAAGGCATACCCGGGCGCAATGGTCAATTGTTCATTATGTAAAAAAGCGTCAGTTGATACATATTTTAATGTTATGGAAGTTAATTTAATTATTTACAATAATGATGTAATAATGACGGGTTAACATGATAAACGTAATAATTCATTGAACAGGGTAATTTTGTTTGATATATATCAATTGGAACTTTCATATGACAATTAGAATCAATGCTCCTTAATTGCGATGAATAATCATCCATCGAAGTCAGGTGGGATGCCTGTCTGAATACACCCTTTCAGGATGTAAGGGGTTCTGCTGAGCATCTATGAAACTGAATGCAACTTATATAAATATACGTGATAAATGGTGGGGGCTTCCGCTGATCCTGCCGTCTATAATCTTGCCTGTTTTTGCCCATATAAATACGTACGCACATATTTCTTCTGGTGAAGTTTTTCTCTTTTATCTGCCGCTAGCGCTGATGATCAGTATGATGATGTTTTTTAGCTGGGCAGCATTGCCAGGTATTGCTCTAGGGATTTTTATTCGCAAGTATGCCGAGCTTGGTTTTTATGAAACGCTCTCGTTAACGGTTAATTTCATTATCATTATCATTCTTTGTTGGGGCGGCTACAGGGTGTTTACTCCCCGACGTAACAACGTTTCACATGGCGATACCCGCTTAATTTCCCAGCGCATTTTTTGGCAGATTGTTTTCCCTGCAACGTTGTTTCTGGTGCTCTTCCAGTTTGCGGCGTTTGTAGGTTTACTGGCGAACAGAACAAATCTGGTTGGCGTCATGCCCTTTAATCTGGGAACCTTAATTAATTATCAGGCTTTGCTGGTGGGTAATCTGATAGGCGTCCCGCTTTGCTACTTCATCGTTCGTTCTGTACGAAATCCATTTTATTTGCGAAGCTATTATTCTCAATTAAAACAACAGATTGACAGTAAAGTTACAAAAAAAGAGTTCGCGCTGTGGTTGCTTGCTCTGGGCGCATTGTTATTTCTGCTATGTATGCCTTTAAATGAAAAAAGCACAATTTTCAGCACCAACTATACCTTGTCGTTATTGCTGCCGCTGATGATGTGGGGAGCGATGCGTTATGGCTACAAGCTGATCTCGTTGCTCTGGGCAATAGTGCTGATGATCAGTATCCATAGCTACCAGAATTATATTCCCCTTTATCATGGGTATACCACTCAACTAACCATAACCTCCTCCAGCTATCTGGTATTTTCTTTTATCGTCAATTACATGGCGGTTCTGGCAACGCGTCAACGAGCGGTGACCAAACGCATTCAGCGGCTGGCTTACGTGGACCCGGTTGTTCATCTGCCGAATGTTCGAGCTTTGAATCGCGCGCTGCGTGATGCGCCCTGGTCCGCGCTATGTTTTTTACGCATTCCCGGTATGGAAATGCTGGTAAAGAACTATGGCATCATGCTGCGTATCCAATACAAACAAAAGCTTTCACATTGGCTGGCACCTTTACTGGAACCCGGAGAAGACGTTTATCAGCTTTCTGGCAATGATCTCGCGCTGCGACTGAATACAGAGTCTCACCAGGAGCGCATTATCGCATTGGATAACCATCTTAAGCAGTTTCGTTTCTTTTGGGATGATATGCCATTGCAACCACAGATTGGTGTCAGCTATTGCTATGTCCGTTCGCCAGTGAATCATATTTATTTGCTGTTAGGCGAGCTAAGTACGGTTGCTGAACTCTCAATAGTGACTAATACCCCGGAAAATATGCAGCGTCGCGGGGCAATGTATCTGCAGCGAGAATTAAAAGACAAAGTGGCAATGATGAATCGGCTACAGCAGGCGCTTGAGCACGACGATTTTTGCCTTATGGCCCAGCCAATTACTGGAGTGCGCGGCGATATCTATCATGAAATTTTGCTGCGTATGCGAGGGGAGAATGATGAACTCATCAATCCTGATAATTTCTTGCCGGTTGCGCATGAATTTGGCTTATCGTCCAGTATCGACATGTGGGTCATCGAACATACATTGCAATTTATGGCGGAAAATAAAGAGAAAATGCCCGCCCAACGATTTGCGATTAATTTGTCGCCAACTTCAGTTTGTCAGGCCCGCTTTCCTGTTAAAATTAGTAAGTTATTAGCGAAATACCAAATAGAGGCGTGGCAGCTTATCTTTGAAGTCACCGAAAGTAATGCCCTTACCAATGTTAAGCAGGCACAGAATACGTTACAACATCTTCAGGAGTTAGGATGCCAGATTGCTATTGATGATTTCGGCACCGGATACGCAAGTTATGCGCGGCTAAAAAATGTGAATGCCAATTTATTAAAAATTGATGGCAGCTTCATCCGTAATATTGCCTCGAATAGTCTGGATTACCAGATAGTGGCATCGATTTGTCATCTGGCACGAATGAAGAAAATGCAAGTGGTTGCGGAGTATGTTGAAAATGAAGAGATTCGCAAAGCCGTACACTCTTTGGGTATTGATTACCTGCAAGGCTTTTTGATTGGTGAACCGCAGCCGTTAATTGCGATTACAGCTGAAAGAGAACCTGTTCGAGAAAGCGCGTAATTCATTTGGGCCAACGCAACAGGTTGGCCCGTTTTCATTTCATATTAAGCCGCGATTTCCGGCGTGCTTTCTTCTTCAATTTTTAACCGCCAGCCACTCACGCCTTCCCAGTATTCTTGCTCCTTTTCCAGATCAAGCAATACCAGCGCGTTCTGGCTAAACCAGTCATGCGGAAAACGTAACGTCCAGTGGCTATCATCAGTAATCAGAGTCAATGTCGGCGGTGTTGTGGTTGCCTGACGTTGATTGTTAAGTAATACGCCAAGACGCAACAGTTGAATTAACGGCAGGAACTGTTTTTTCTTAAACAGCGTAAAGCGTGGCAAATCGTCGAGCTTAATCGCTTTACGATGATAACGCACCAGCGTCGCCATCATCAGTTGTTGTTCCTGATTAAACCCTGGCAAGTCGCTGTTTTGCAGGATATACGCCGAATGGCGATGAAGGCCGCTATGATTAATGCTTAATCCGACCTCATGCAGCATGGCGGCCCAGCGCAGTAATGCTTCCAGTTGTGGATGAGCCAGCTTCGGTTGCTGTTCCCGCCATTGTTCGTACATTTGCATAGTTGTGTCGAGCACCCGTCGGGCCTGTTCACTGTCAATGTGATACTGGTTGGCCAGACTGCTGGCGGTGCGGCTACGCACATCCTGATGGCGGAAACGTCCTTCCATTTCATACAAAACGCCTTCACGCAGCGCCCCGTCAGAAAGCCGCAGTTCACGAATAGCTAAGGCATCAAATACACCACACAAAATAGCCAGACCAGGAACAAAAACTGTTTTACGTTCTTCCGAAAGACCCGGCAAACTTAACGCCGAGAAGTTACGATGCCGTAAAACCTCTTTCACCAGTTTATCGAGGCGCTCTGGTGTGATGATGCCGTCTTTCTCGCCCATTTCCAGCAACACTTCGTGGGCGGCTTTAATGGTGCCGGAAGCCCCCATAGCAACGTTCCAGCCCTGAATACGGAATTGCCAGGTTAATGTTTCCAGTTTTTGTGCAGCCGCCATGCGTGCGCGCTGAAAATTCTCTTTATTGATGACCCCGCCCGGAAAATAAAGCTGGGCAAAGCTAACGCAACCCATCCGGCGGCTTTCGACGAGAATCGGTTCGAAATTTTCTCCAATTACCAGCTCCGTTGAGCCGCCGCCAATATCAATAACCAGTTTGCGACCTTTTTCCGGCTGGGTATGTTCCACACCCATAAAAATCAGACGAGCCTCTTCGTTGCCGGAAATAATTTCAATCGGATAGGGAATAACCTTTTCGGCGCGTTTCAGAAAATCAGTAGCGTTCAGCGCCTGACGCAATGTATGTGTCCCGACAATGCAGACACTAGAGGGAGAGAAACCTTGCAAGCGCTCGGCAAACAGCGACAGACAGCTTAAACCGCGCGTCATCGCCTCCTCACTCAACATATTATCTGGCCCCAGACCATCTGCCAGGTGTACCCGTTGTTTCAGACGGCCAATAATCTGCATGGCGCCATCCACCACACGGGCAATAACCATGTGGAAACTGTTTGAACCAAGATCGACCGCAGCAAACTCCTGCGGGCGAGGGGATTTGTCGTGTATTGGCATAGGTTATTCTGGTTGTTCGAGTGATTTTATGTAGTCGTAGATCGCCAACTGCGCCCGAACTTTCCGGCGATTACCGCGGGGAACGTAGCGATTACTGAGTTCTTTATCGATATAACGTGCTTTCACCGTATCGCTGAACAGAATATCTACGATATCCAGTACCCGCTGCTTCAGGCGCGGGTCGAGCAGCGGCGTTGCCACTTCAATACGATAATCAATGTTGCGCGTCATCCAGTCGGCGGAAGAGAGGTAAACCTTTTTATCGCCACCATTTTCAAAAATATATACCCGATCATGTTCAAGGTAACGGTCAACAATGCTGATAGCACGAATATTGTCGCTAATGCCTTCCAGATTGGGGATCAACGAACACATCCCGCGTACCAGCAGATTTACCGGCACGCCGGAACTGGATGCCGCATACAGACGATCGACCAGTCCTTTATCGACCAGGTTATTCAGTTTCAGAGTAATACCGCTGGGCAGCCCTTGTTGTGCGTTGGCGATCTCGCGATCCACCATTTCATACAACAGACGGCGGGAGTTTTGCGGCGACACCATTAAATAATCAAATGTCACCGGACGGTATGGGTTTTCAATAAAGTTGAACACCCGCCGCACTTCGTTGGTGATGCGCGCATCGGCGGTCAGCAGCGAATAGTCGGTATAAAGACGTGCGGTTTTTTCGTTAAAGTTCCCGGTCCCGATATGCGCGTAACGGACGACTTCACCGTTTTCTTTACGTGAAATCAGGAACAGTTTGGCGTGAATTTTCAGCCCCGGCGCAGAGAAGATAACGTGCACGCCAGCTTCGGTTAGTCGCTTCGCCCAATGAATGTTAGCTTCTTCGTCAAAACGTGCCTGTAGTTCAACCACCACGGTCACTTTCTTGCCGTTGTGCGCTGCGTGGATCATCGAGTCGATGATGCGTGAATCTTTTGCCACACGGTAAATGTTGATTTTAATCGCCAGCACGCTCGGATCGAACGAAGCCTGACGCAACAGTTCTAGTACGTGCTCAAAGGTGTGATAAGGGTAATAGAGCAGAACATCGCGTTCGCGAATGGCATCAAAACCGTTGCGGAACTGGGCTTTATCAAACCAGATATGGCGTAAACGCGGCAGTGGTTTGTTAACCAGATTCGCTTTGCCGACATTAGGGAAATTAATAAAGTCTTTAAAATTGTGGTAACGGCCGCCAGGGACGATAGAGTCGTAACGGGAAATAGTCAGTTTTTCACGCAACACTTCAACCAGCGCGTTAGGCATATCACGCTGATAAACAAAACGTACTGGCTCTGCGGTTAAACGCTGTTTCAGACTGGAAGACATCAGCTCCATCAGGCTGGCTTCCATCTCGTGTACTAAATCGTATTCGGCGTCGCGGGTCATCTTCATCGAATAGGCATTCAGCGCGTCATAATCAAAGAAGCCTTTGAAGATATCATCAAGGCAGTAACGCAGAATATTATCCAGCAAAATCATTGGTTTGCGTCGACGCGGTGCTTCCGGCGGCAAATTCACAAAGCGCGGAACTTTATCCGATGGGATCTCCAGCAGCGCGTAACGGATGGTATCGCCACGAATAATCTCCACTGCCAGATAGGTATAATCATCTTTCAGAAACTGCACTAAGTCAGTGTCGGGATTGATTAAAATCGGCGTAATGTGCTGACGCAGATACTGCTTAAAATAATGACGCAGCCAGTTTTGTTGATTAACGGAGAGTTGGCGTTCATTAATCAGGAAGATCTGGTTACGCGCCATCTCCAGTAGCAGTTCATTGTAAAGGCCGTCAAATTCCTGATCGGCTTTCAGCACGCGGGATTGAATTTTGCCCAGCAAATGGCGGGAATGAGAGTTAGAACCTTGTTCTTCGCTAATAATGATCCGTCGCTTCAGTTCAGCGAAGCGAACTTTATAGAACTCATCAAGGTTATTGGAATAGATCCCAAGAAAACGCATCCTTTCAATCAGCGGGTTAGATTTGTCCGCCGCTTCCTGAAGCACGCGTTCATTGAACGATAACCAACTGAGCTCTTTCTCGATGTATAGCTTTTCCTGACCCATTACCACTTTTACTCCGTTTTATTCACGGGACACTGCCTGGATATTATGGCGAGCAATGTTGGCAGATGTCCAACTATGCCAGAAAAGGGGGAAAAAAACTGCTGAAGCCTGCGATTTACAGGAGAAATGAGATGCGCCAGCAGTAGCGCTGGCGCTTTAAATATGCGGAAGATTACTCGTCGTCGGCGGCGTAGCCCTGCGGTGGAAGACGCTGATCATCCAGCCACGCGGCGTTTTCAAGCATCTTCAGACGACCATCAACAAACCAGCTAATGACCAGCGGGTAAATAGCATGTTCCTGAGTTTGCACGCGAGCGGTGATTTCATCTTCCGTATCACCGGCAAAAACCGGAACTTTAGCCTGCAAAATCACCGGGCCGCCGTCCAGCTCATCGGTGACGAAATGCACTGATGTACCGTGTTCTTCATCGCCATTTTCCAGCGCCTGACGATGGGTATGCAAACCGGGATATTTCGGTAGCAGGGAAGGGTGAATGTTTAGCAAACGTCCGGCGTAGTGGGAAACAAACGCTGGGCTGAGAATGCGCATAAAACCGGCCAGAACTACTACATCGGGTGCGTACATGTCGATTTCGTGCATCAACTCCCGATCATAGTCTTCCCGACTGTCAAATTGGCTGGCAATTAGCGTATGCGTTGCGATACCTGCTTTGCGGGCGCGCTCAAGGCCGAACGCGTCGGCCTTATTGCTGAAAACTGCCCGTAGGGTGCCTTTAATTTTGTTGGTTTTACAGGCATCAATAATTGCCTGCAAATTACTTCCGTTGCCGGAAATAAGCACCACAATATTCATTATTCGATAACCACGCGTTGTTCGGAATCAGAAGCTTTGATGATACCGATTTTCCACGCGTTTTCACCGTTGGCATTGAGCAGGGCGAGAGCTTTGTCCACTTCCGGAGCAGGCAGGGCGATAACCATCCCGACGCCGCAGTTGAAGGTACGATACATTTCATGGCGGCTGACGTTACCTGCCGTTTGCAGCCAGTTGAACACTTCCGGCCACTGCCAGGAGGATTCATCAATCACTGCCTGAGTGTTTTCTGGTAATACGCGAGGAATGTTTTCCCAGAAACCGCCGCCGGTCAGGTGCGCAATGGCGTGAACATCAACCTTTTCAATCAATTCCAGCACTGACTTCACATAAATACGGGTTGGCGCCAGCAGATGATCGGCTAAAGGTTTTCCGTCCAGCTCTGTAGTTTGCGGGTCGCAACCGCTGACTTCGAGAATTTTGCGTACCAGCGAGTAACCGTTCGAGTGCGGGCCGCTGGAGCCGAGCGCAATGAGCACATCGCCGTCGCTAACTTTAGAACCGTCGATGATTTCTGATTTTTCTACCACCCCAACACAGAAACCAGCGACATCGTAATCTTCGCCGTGATACATCCCCGGCATTTCTGCCGTTTCGCCACCCACCAGTGAACAGCCCGATTGCAGACAACCTTCCGCGATGCCGCTAATCACCGCTGAAGCGGTATCAACATCCAGTTTTCCGGTTGCGTAATAGTCGAGGAAAAATAGCGGTTCCGCGCCTTGCACCACCAGGTCATTAACGCACATGGCGACCAGATCAATACCAATGGTGTCGTGACGTTTTAAGTCCATCGCCAGACGTAGCTTGGTGCCTACACCGTCAGTGCCGGAAACCAGTACGGGTTCACGATATTTTTGCGGCAGCGCGCACAATGCGCCGAATCCACCCAATCCCCCCATCACTTCCGGGCGACGGGTTTTCTTCACAGTCCCCTTGATTCGGTCAACCAGAGCGTTTCCTGCGTCAATATCAACACCGGCATCTTTATAGCTGAGAGAGGTTTTGTCGGTCACTGCTAAGTCTCCACGCGTTTGCGTTAGCAAGAAAAATCGGCGCAATTCTAACAGTCTAAGCAAACGTTTGCGAGCCCATTGTGCATCCATTTTTTAGGGGGGGGATTTTTGCCGTTCGGCCTGAGAACGCGGTCAACTTTGATACTATTCACGAAAATGAAACCGGGTACATTTTTGTCCTTGCATCAGTTGCGTTGAATGCACATGGTGCAACTGAAATCGGTTTCTGTTTTTGCGGAAACGAGAAGTCAGCGTGTCGTTTTACCATTCGGGAAGGATGAGAACGATGGGCATTGCAGCATTTGATATTGGCGGCACCGCGCTAAAAATGGGCGGCGCTATCCGTCGCTTCGATAACTTTGCTATGAAAACGTGGCTGATGTAATGACGGCAGGCGTAACCGTAAACTCATCGACTTCTTCGTGCGCTTTGCCCAGGTTGTCTTCACCCATTATCAGCATCCAGTGAAGTACTGGATGACCTTTAACGAGATAAACAACCAGCCTGGTTTCTAACCCATACGTGCATAAATTCTATTGGGGATGGCAGATTGACCCGGTAGGGCTGCGCTATTCGCTGAACTGGTTCTGTGACCACTATCAGCTACAGCTGTTTATCGTAGAGAACGGTTTTGGCTCGATCGACGTGCAGGAAAGCGACGGTACGGTGAACGACCAGTACCGTATTGATTATCTCGCAGCCCATATTAACGAGATGAAAAAACGCTACGGCTTTATTTACGTTGATAAAGATAACGAAGGTAACGGCATGCTAGCACGCAGCCGTAAAAAATCGTTCAACTGGTATAAAGAGGTGATCGTCTCTAACGGCGAGAAGCTGTAATCATGGAACGACCAGCGAAAGCTGGCCGCGTTAGGATGCTTTTTTCTTCGTGCGCCTGGAATTGCGTTCAATCACCTCGTAAATAACCCAGGAACGCGCTATTTTCCTGCCGTTGATCGTCACAATCTCGCTGTTTCCCCCGCCTCTGATGGCGGTTATTTTCTTTTGATTCAGCAGAATATTGACCTCTTTTTTATTATTTGTTTCCAACAGTAGCTGTCCGGTTTGCCTGTCGCTAATCCGATACCACTGCTGTTTTGGTGGCGGTTGAGATGCTCGCCGGAATCGCTGTTTTACTTTTTCAGCGGCAATGGTGACAGCGATGCCTAATGCACCCATTATGGTCAATGACCAGAAGCCGAAGGGGAACCCAAAATAGTCTTTGTGAAGTTTGAACCAGAAGGCGTGGCAAAATTTTACAATCTCGGGTTTGCTTTTCACATAATTGATACAGACAGACTTTCTGTTGCCGGGATTCCAGGACGTATCAATAAATTCTGCTGTTCTTTTGCGTCCACTCGCCTGAAATTCAACGGTGAAGGTATATCGAAAATCGCAATTCGCGTTCCGGCCATGTAGTTTACATAAGCCTTTACTTGCAGCTTCTTCCGGTGAGATGAAACGCACATTGTAAATCGTTGACATCGTCGCAACTGAGTCTTGCCGCATCTGCACTTCATCATAAACCACCCAGCCAGTCCACAGGCTAAAAATCACAAAAGCTGCCTGATAGCTCCGGTATAACACCTTCTCAAAAGTAGAGGCTTCCGCCCACGCTTGCTCTTTTTTACTTTTCCGTTTTTTCATGTCTCGCGCATCCTGGCGCAAAAGCTGATGAGTACTGAGATTTGCTACTCTATTCCTGGCAACCCCGCCTATGCTTGATCAGCATCAAGTAAAAAAATGTTGTCGATGAAAAGAATGGCGGTATAATCCGTCGATTTTTTTTGTGGCTGCCCTCAAAGGAGAAAGAGTATGAAGATCGTGGAAGTCAAACACCCACTCGTCAAACACAAGCTGGGACTGATGCGTGAGCAAGATATCAGTACCAAGCGCTTTCGCGAACTCGCTTCCGAAGTGGGTAGCCTGCTGACTTACGAAGCGACCGCCGACCTCGAAACGGAAAAAGTCACTATCGAAGGTTGGAACGGCCCGGTAGAAATTGACCAGATCAAAGGTAAGAAAATTACCGTGGTGCCAATTCTGCGTGCGGGTCTGGGGATGATGGACGGTGTTCTGGAAAACGTTCCGAGCGCGCGCATCAGCGTAGTCGGTATGTACCGTGATGAAGAAACACTGGAGCCGGTACCGTACTTCCAGAAACTGGTTTCTAACATCGATGAGCGTATGGCGCTGATCGTTGACCCAATGCTGGCAACCGGTGGTTCCGTTATCGCGACCATCGACCTGCTGAAAAAAGCGGGCTGCAGCAGCATTAAAGTGCTGGTGCTGGTGGCTGCGCCAGAAGGTATCGCTGCGCTGGAAAAAGCGCATCCGGACGTCGAGCTGTATACCGCATCGATTGACCAGGGGCTGAATGAGCACGGATACATTATTCCGGGCCTCGGCGATGCTGGTGATAAAATCTTTGGTACGAAATAACGAATAAAAATAATTAAAGCCGACTTTAAGAGTCGGCTTTTTTTTGAGTAAAGCGCCTATAACACATAATATACAGAGGATAATACTATGACGCGCCGTGCTATCGGGGTGAGTGAAAGACCGCCACTTTTACAGACAATCCCGCTTAGTTTACAACATTTGTTCGCCATGTTTGGTGCAACCGTCCTGGTGCCCGTCTTATTTCATATCAACCCGGCGACCGTACTGTTATTTAACGGTATCGGAACGCTGCTGTATCTCTTCATCTGTAAAGGGAAAATCCCGGCTTATCTTGGTTCGAGCTTTGCCTTTATTTCTCCGGTGTTATTGCTGTTGCCGTTGGGTTATGAAGTCGCGCTGGGCGGCTTTATTATGTGCGGCGTGCTGTTCTGTCTGGTTTCTTTTATTGTGAAGAAAGCAGGGACTGGCTGGCTGGATGTGCTGTTTCCTCCAGCTGCAATGGGGGCAATCGTTGCTGTCATCGGTCTGGAGCTGGCGGGCGTGGCCGCTGGCATGGCTGGCTTACTCCCGACTGAAGGGCAAATGCCAGATTCCAAAACCATCATTATCTCCATTACTACCCTTGCGGTTACGGTTTTAGGTTCCGTTCTGTTCCGCGGTTTCCTGGCGATTATCCCGATTTTGATTGGCGTGTTGGTGGGGTACGCGCTCTCCTTCGCAATGGGTATTGTCGATACCACGCCGATTATTAACGCTCACTGGTTTGCTCTGCCGACCTTTTACACGCCGCGCTTTGAGTGGTTTGCCATTTTGACCATTCTGCCTGCGGCGCTGGTGGTTATTGCCGAACACGTGGGGCATCTGGTGGTAACGGCTAACATCGTGAAAAAAGATCTGCTGCGCGATCCGGGCCTGCACCGTTCCATGTTCGCTAATGGCCTGTCGACCGTTATCTCCGGGTTCTTTGGTTCCACGCCAAACACTACCTACGGGGAAAACATCGGCGTTATGGCGATCACCCGCGTCTACAGTACCTGGGTAATCGGTGGTGCGGCGATCTTCGCCATTCTGCTCTCCTGTGTTGGTAAACTGGCTGCGGCTATCCAGATGATCCCACTGCCGGTGATGGGCGGCGTTTCGCTGCTGCTTTACGGTGTCATCGGCGCTTCTGGTATTCGTGTACTTATTGAATCGAAAGTGGACTACAACAAAGCACAGAACTTGATCCTGACTTCCGTGATCCTGATCATCGGCGTCAGCGGCGCGAAGGTAAACATCGGTGCGGCAGAACTGAAAGGTATGGCGTTGGCGACCATCGTCGGCATTGGCTTAAGCCTGATCTTTAAATTGATTAGCGTGCTCCGTCCGGAAGAAGTGGTGTTGGATGCAGAAGACGCCGATATAACAGAAAAATAATGTAGCGACCGGGCAGTAATGCTGCCCGGTTCAAACATGATGGAATTCTGTGGTAAACTTCTCGTGATTTTGTGAAATCCCTGGTTGAGGTATCTCTGAACACACCGGCACAGCTCTCTTTGCCACTTTATCTTCCTGACGACGAAACCTTTGCAAGTTTCTGGCCGGGGGATAACTCCTCTTTACTGGCCGCGATGAAAAACGTGCTGCGTCAGGAACATAGCGGTTACATCTATCTCTGGGCACGCGAAGGCGCGGGGCGCAGCCATCTGCTGCACGCGGCTTGCGCGGAATTGTCGCAGCGTGGCGATGCGGTAGGTTATGTCCCGCTGGATAAACGCACCTGGTTTGTTCCGGAAGTGCTCGATGGTATGGAACAACTGTCGCTGGTTTGCATCGACAATATTGAGTGTATTGCTGGCGATGAGTTGTGGGAGATGGCGATTTTCGATCTCTACAATCGGATTCTGGAGTCAGGTAAAACACGGTTGCTGATCACTGGTGATCGTCCACCTCGTCAGTTGAATCTGGGGTTACCGGATCTTGCGTCACGTCTCGACTGGGGGCAGATCTACAAGTTGCAGCCACTTTCTGATGAAGACAAATTGCAGGCTTTACAGTTACGCGCCCGTTTGCGTGGTTTTGAACTGCCGGAAGATGTGGGACGTTTCTTGCTGAAGCGGCTCGACAGAGAAATGCGCACGCTATTTATGACGTTGGATCAGTTGGATCGCGCATCGATTACTGCACAACGTAAGTTGACCATTCCGTTTGTGAAAGAGATCCTTAAGCTGTAGACAGGACGTTTATTGTCGGATGCGGCGCGAGCGCCTTATCCGACCTACTCGAATCAAGTTCATTGTATTTGTAGGCCGGATAAGACGCGGCAAGCGTCGCATCCGGCAATATGCCTTAGCTACCGAAGGGGTGCATCTTAACCCACGATTTCCAGCACTTGCTCCGGTGGGCGACCAATACGCGCTTTGCCATTCACGACCACAATCGGGCGTTCCATCAGCTTCGGATTATCCACCATTGCCTGAATCAGCGCCTCTTCGCTAAGCGAACTGTCTGCAAGATTCAGCGCTTTATAAAGATCCTCTTTCTGGCGCATCAGTTCACGGGCGCTATTCATACCCAACATTTTCAGCAAATTACGTAGCGTTGCCGCATCGGCGGGTGTCTCAAGATAGAGCACCACTTCCGGCTCCACACCATTTTCTTTCAGCAGGTTCAGCGTTTCACGGCTCTTTGAGCAGCGTGGGTTGTGGTAGATTTTTACCTGTTTGGTCATTATTCTTCCTTTAATGCGAATTACATCTTGGTATAAGGCTTAAAGCGTTCCTGCAACTGGCGCAACTGGTCGATGCGCGCATCGTAACGCGCTTGTTGTAGGCTGCCTAATTTCACCTGCGAACTTGCGCTACTTAACAGAGAAATGGCCTGGTCGAGTCGCCCGGCCAGCGCATAACCTTCTGCTCGCGCAGCCAGTTCCTGATCGCGGTTATTTAGCGCGGCCTCCGCCTGTGCCAGCAAATCCCAGCCATTGCTGTCATCTTTATTATTAAAAGTATAGCGATTCAGAATATTGGCCGCTTCCTGCGGTTGACCGCCTTGCAGATACGCGTTTGCCAGGTTGAGCTGCAACACCGGACTGGTGCGTAAATCGCGGGCATTTTTCAGCCTATTGATCGCGTCATTGGCTTTGTGTTGCCCAAGGTCAATATCGGTTGCCAGATCGAGAAACCATGCGTTAGCCGGTTCTGCCGCCAATAATGGCTGAAGCGTTTTCCGTGCTTCATCGAATTTATTGGCTACCATCGCCTGTAAAGCACGGCCATACTGTGCCGCCCGTTGCTGACGAACATTGCCTTTCGCCCATTCATCCAGCAAGTCGCTGGTGAGCTGATTACGTCCGGAATTGTACATCCCTAGAGTACGCGCTTTCGCCAGATAGAAATCTTCTGACGATTGCACCACCATCGGGCGCATCTGATTAGCACGGTTACGAGCATCAGCCAGACGGCTTTCCGGCAACGGGTGAGTCAGCAAAATTTCCGGCGGACGCGAAGAGTAACGCGCTTGATCGAGCAATTTTTCGAGGAAGGTCGGCATCGCCTGCGGATCGAACCCCGAGCGTTGCAGCACCTGAATCCCAATGCGGTCTGCTTCCTGTTCGTTTTGCTGGGTGAAGCTGATCATCCCCTGGCGTGTTCCCGCCAGCGTACCGGTCAGCGCTGCCATTCCCGCCTGCGGGCTGGCCATCGCCAGTAAAATAGAACCTAACGCCCCGACCCAGGTGAGTGGTGCGCTACGTTGCTGATCTTCCATCGCTCGCGCCAGGTGGCGCTGGGTGACGTGGGAGATTTCATGCGCCATAACCGAAGCCAGTTGGCTTTCGTTATCGGAATAACGGAACAGGGCAGAATGCAGCACTACGTTGCCGCCAAAGAAAGCAAAGGCGTTAATTTCGTCGTTATTGATCAGAAAGAAATGGAATGGCGTCTTAACTGAATTGGCATGCGAAACCAGACGCATCCCCAGCGAGTTAATGTATTGCGTTAATAGCGGATCATTAATTAACGGCGCGCTGCCGCGTAACTGGCGAACATAATAGTCGCCCATTTGCATTTCCTGACCAATGGAAAGCGTGCTTCCTGCGGAGGTTCCCATATCCGGCAAGGTGTCTGCGCTATCGGCAAACGCCGGGGCTACCTGACCGAGGGTCACAGCAGCAATGAGGGTAGCAACCAGGTTTTTTTTCAACTGCCTGAACATAACCTCTGTCCTGTATTTCTGGAGATAGTCATTTGACCGATACTGTGAAATATCGTTCCCACCGCGCCGTCTTTGAGTGTAACGGTGAAGATTAACCCACTCAAATGACTTTTTAGTTTCCTGAATCCGTCATAAAAAGCGAAGTCTTTTTTGTGACATTTCGATACAATTGCGGATCGCAATCCCCCTCTTGAGGTTCAGGGAAGGTCTTTATGCTCGAAATGTTGATGCAATGGTATCGCCGCCGTTTTAGCGACCCGGAAGCGATTGCCTTGCTGGTTATTTTAGTTGCCGGTTTTGGCATTATCTTTTTCTTTAGTGGATTACTCGCGCCGTTGCTGGTGGCTATTGTGCTGGCCTATTTGCTGGAATGGCCCACTGTGCGCCTGCAATCTATTGGCTGTTCCCGCCGTTGGGCGACGTCGATTGTGCTGGTCCTGTTTGTTGGCATCCTGCTACTGATGGCATTTGTGGTCATGCCTATCGCCTGGCAACAGGGCATTTATTTAATCCGCGATATGCCGGGCATGCTCAATAAGCTTTCTGATTTTGCCGCCACGTTGCCGCGCCGCTATCCGGCGTTGATGGACGCGGGCATTATTGATGCGATGGCTGAGAATATGCGTAGCCGGATGCTTACCATGGGCGATTCAGTGGTGAAAATCTCCCTCGCCTCGTTGGTCGGTTTGCTGACCATTGCCGTCTATCTGGTGCTGGTGCCATTGATGGTCTTCTTCCTGCTGAAAGACAAAGAGCAAATGCTGAATGCCGTTCGTCGGGTGCTGCCGCGCAACCGTGGACTGGCAGGGCAGGTGTGGAAGGAGATGAACCAGCAAATCACCAACTACATCCGTGGCAAGGTACTGGAGATGATCGTGGTGGGGATCGCAACCTGGCTGGGATTCTTACTCTTTGGGCTGAACTATTCGCTGCTGCTGGCGGTGCTGGTTGGTTTCTCGGTGCTTATTCCGTACATTGGCGCATTTGTGGTGACCATTCCGGTGGTCGGCGTGGCGCTATTCCAGTTTGGCGCTGGCACCGAGTTCTGGAGCTGCTTCGCGGTGTATCTGATTATCCAGGCGCTGGACGGTAACTTACTCGTACCGGTGTTGTTCTCTGAAGCCGTGAACCTGCATCCGCTAGTGATTATTTTATCGGTGGTGATTTTCGGCGGGCTGTGGGGATTCTGGGGCGTATTCTTCGCTATCCCACTGGCAACGCTAATCAAAGCAGTAATCCATGCCTGGCCGGATGGTCAAATCCCGCAAGAGTAATCTTCAGCGAAAAGGGCTTTGAAACGAGTGTCGCAGGGCGTGATTTACATCACCGGATGTGAAATGTGCTGGCCGCAAGCGCAGCCAGCACGGAATGGAGCAAAGTAATCAGGCGTGTTCTTTTAGCCAGTTAAGCACTACGTCGTGGTGATTGCTGGTTTTGAAATCGTCAAATACGTGTTCGATTTTGCCGTTGGCATCGATCAGGAAGCTGATACGGTGAATACCATCGTAGGTTTTGCCCATGAAAGACTTCTCGCCCCAGACGCCGAATTGTTCGCATACCTGGTGGTCTTCATCGGACAGAAGCGTAAAGTTAAGCAGTTCTTTATCTGCGAAACGGGAAAGTTTTTCAGGTTTATCGGTGCTGATACCGAGCACATCAACGCCCGCTTTTTTTAACTCTTCCATGTTATCGCGTAAGCCGCAGGCCTGTACGGTACAGCCGGGGGTCATGGCTTTCGGGTAGAAATAAACCAGAACACGCTGTCCCTGGAAGTCGGTCAAATTAACTTGTTCTCCGTCTTGGTCCGGCAAGCTAAATTTCGGTGCGATGTCACCGGCTTTCAGTGGATTCATTAATTAACTCCATCCTGTTCATCATGTTGGGAATAGTTGACGACGTTAATACTGCCTTGCGCATTGAGTTCTGTACATAGTGCTTTGAACGCTTGCTCAATATTTGCTGAGTCCGCAGACGCCGGGCTGTGGGCGGTGATCTGAATATGTAGCTGCGCAGCCCTTTCATTTTCAGCAGGTTGCGTGCGTGACACCAGTTCTGCAATGTTCATATGGTGCGCGTCGAAAAGTGCTGTGAAGCGCTCAATTAAATGCGGGGAGTCCGCCACATCGACCTGAACCCAGACAGATGCGGGCATAGGTGGACGTGGGCGAGCGGTCGTTCGTTTCATCACGATTAAAAGATCCAGCTCGGCGCCTTTCAACGGTAACGTTGATTCAATCAAGGTGATGGCGTTCCATGAACCGGAAAGCAGCATGATAAACGTGAACTCTTCTCCCAACATCGCCAGGCGACTGTCTTCGATATTACAGCCGCAACTACTGACATGACGGGTGATGGTATTCACAATTCCTGGGCGATCGGCACCCAGCGCAGTGATCACCAGATAATGTTGCGATGACAGTGTCAAACTGGTTATTCCTTTAAGGGGGTGAGATGTTCCTAAGGAAAGCATAAAAAAAACATGCATACAACAATCAGAACGGTTCTGTTTGCTTGCTTTTAATGCCATACCAAACGTACCATTGAGACACTTGTTTGCACAGAGGATGGCCCATGTTCACGGGAAGTATTGTCGCGATTGTTACTCCGATGGATGAAAAAGGTAATGTCTGTCGGGCTAGCTTAAAAAAACTGATTGATTATCATGTCGCCAGCGGTACTTCGGCGATCGTTTCTGTTGGTACTACTGGTGAGTCCGCTACTCTGAACCATGACGAGCATGTCGATGTCGTGATGATGACGCTGGAGCTGGCTGATGGGCGCATTCCGGTGATTGCCGGGACCGGTGCTAACGCCACCACAGAAGCCATTAACCTGACGCAGCGCTTCAACGACAGCGGTGTTGTTGGCTGCCTGACGGTAACCCCTTATTACAACCGCCCATCGCAAGAAGGTCTGTATCAGCATTTCAAAGCCATCGCTGAACATACTGACCTGCCGCAAATTCTGTATAATGTGCCGTCCCGTACTGGTTGCGATCTGCTACCAGAAACGGTGGGCCGTCTGGCGAAAGTAAAAAATATTGTCGGAATCAAAGAAGCAACAGGGAACTTAACGCGGGTAAACCAGATCAAAGAGCTGGTTTCAGACGATTTTGTTCTGCTGAGCGGCGATGATGCGAGCGCGCTGGATTTCATGCAGTTAGGCGGTCATGGCGTAATTTCCGTTACGGCTAACGTCGCAGCGCGAGATATGGCCCAGATGTGCAAACTGGCGGCAGAAGGGCATTTTGCCGAGGCACGCGTTATTAATCAGCGTCTGATGCCATTACACAACAAACTATTTGTCGAACCCAATCCAATCCCTGTGAAATGGGCATGTAAGGAACTGGGTCTTGTGGCGACCGATACGCTACGCCTGCCAATGACGCCAATCACCGACAGTGGTCGTGAGACGGTCAGAGCGGCGCTTAAGCATGCCGGTTTGCTGTAAAGTTTAGGGAGATTTGATGGCTTACTCTGTACAAAAGTCGCGCCTGGCGAAGGTTGCGGGTGTTTCGCTTGTTCTTTTACTCGCAGCCTGTAGTTCGGACTCACGTTATAAGCGTCAGGTGAGCGGCGATGAAGCCTACCTGGAAGCGGCACCGCTTGCAGAACTTCACGCCCCGGCAGGAATGATTTTGCCGGTGACCTCCGGCGACTATGCGATTCCGGTAACTAACGGTAGTGGCGCAGTTGGCAAAGCGTTAGATATTCGTCCACCAGCCCAGCCGCTGGCGCTGGTTTCAGGTGCGCGTACCCAGTTCACGGGCGATACCGCTTCGCTGCTGGTGGAAAATGGTCGTGGCAATACTCTGTGGCCGCAGGTCGTTAGCGTGCTGCAGGCGAAAAACTATACCATTACCCAACGCGATGATGCCGGTCAGACGCTGACCACCGATTGGGTACAATGGAACCGTCTGGACGAAGACGAGCAATATCGTGGTCGTTATCAAATCTCCGTTAAACCGCAGGGTTACCAGCAGGCGGTAACGGTGAAATTGCTGAACCTGGAGCAGGCTGGCAAGCCGGTTGCAGATGCGGCGTCTATGCAGCGTTACAGTGCTGAGATGATGAACGTCATTTCCGCTGGCCTGGATAAATCCGTCACTGACGCGGCTAATGCGGCGCAAAACCGTGCTTCCACAACAATGGATGTACAAAGCGGCGCTGACGACACTGGTTTACCGATGCTGGTCGTGCGTGGTCCGTTCAACGTAGTATGGCAACGTCTGCCTGCTGCGCTGGAAAAAGTGGGCATGAAAGTGACCGACAGCACTCGTTCACAGGGCAGCATGGCCGTAACTTACAAGCCACTGTCTGACAGCGACTGGCAGGAACTGGGCGCCCGTGATCCTGAACTGGCATCCGGCGACTACAAATTGCAGGTCGGTGATTTAGATAACCGCAGCAGCTTACAGTTTATTGATCCAAAAGGTCATACGCTGACCCAAAGCCAAAACGACGCACTGGTATCAGTCTTCCAGGCTGCGTTTAGCAAGTAAAAATACAGGGCTGGAGTCATCCGGCCCTTTTTTCTGATATGATACGCAAACGTGTGCGTCAGCAGAAAAACGCGATTTTAGCGTTAATTCGCACGAAATTTGTTTGTCGGCGTAGGTCGGTTAAGGCGTTCACGGTACAGCCGACAAAACGACAGGCACACCAGACAGCAAAAGATTTTAAAACGTTAATTCACACCCAGGAGTGATAAAGATGCAAAAGCAAGCTGAGTTGTATCGTGGTAAAGCGAAAACCGTATACAGCACGGAAAACCCGGACCTGTTGGTGCTCGAATTCCGCAATGATACGTCAGCAGGGGATGGCGCGCGCATTGAGCAGTTTGATCGCAAAGGTATGGTGAACAACAAGTTCAACTACTTCATTATGAGCAAACTGGCTGAAGCGGGTATCCCGACTCAAATGGAGCGTCTGCTCTCTGATACCGAATGTCTGGTGAAAAAACTGGATATGGTGCCGGTTGAATGTGTCGTGCGTAACCGTGCTGCTGGCTCTCTGGTGAAACGTCTTGGAATCGAAGAAGGTATTGAGCTGAACCCGCCGCTGTTCGATCTGTTCCTGAAAAACGACGCCATGCACGATCCGATGGTCAACGAATCTTACTGCGAAACCTTTGGCTGGGTAAGCAAAGAGAACCTGGCGCGCATGAAAGAGCTGACCTACAAAGCGAACGACGTGCTGAAAAAACTGTTCGACGATGCCGGTCTGATTCTGGTCGATTTCAAGCTGGAGTTTGGTCTGTACAAAGGCGAAGTGGTACTGGGTGATGAGTTCTCCCCGGACGGTAGCCGCCTGTGGGACAAAGAAACGCTGGAGAAAATGGACAAAGACCGTTTCCGCCAGAGCCTCGGTGGCCTGATCGAAGCCTATGAAGCCGTCGCCCGCCGCCTGGGTGTACAGCTGGACTGATTTTTCTGTTCATCGTCTTGCCGTGCTGCTGGCACGGCAAGACAACCGCTCTCGTAAGATGTGCATTGAACGCTCATTCCTCCATCATTTCCTCCCGTTTTCCTGTGGTAATCTTCCCCTGAACCACCTACGATCATTCCTATAATGAATATATTGTTGAGGTATCTATGCGCTGGCAAGGGCGTCGTGAAAGTGACAATGTTGAAGACAGGCGAAACAGTTCCGGTGGCCCGTCAATGGGCGGTCCCGGTTTTCGCCTACCAACCGGTAAAGGCGGGTTAATTTTACTGGTGGTTGTGTTGGTCGCTGGCTACTATGGTGTTGATTTAACTGGATTGATGACCGGGCAGCCCGTTTCCCAACAGCAATCAACGCGTTCAATTAGCCCAAATGAAGACGAAGCAGCAAAATTCACTTCGGTGATTCTGGCAACCACGGAAGACACCTGGGGACAGCAATTCGAGAAGATGGGTAAGACCTACCAGCAACCGAAGCTGGTCATGTACCGTGGAATGACTCGCACCGGTTGCGGGGCGGGGCAGTCCATTATGGGACCGTTTTATTGCCCGGCGGATGGCACAGTCTATATCGATCTCTCCTTCTATGATGACATGAAAGACAAACTGGGCGCGGATGGTGATTTTGCTCAAGGGTACGTTATCGCCCATGAAGTCGGTCATCACGTGCAGAAACTGTTAGGTATCGAGCCGAAAGTCCGTCAACTGCAACAAAACGCGACGCAAGCGGAAGCCAACCGCTTATCTGTGCGTATGGAACTCCAGGCCGACTGCTTTGCCGGTGTCTGGGGGCATAGCATGCAGCAGCAAGGCGTTCTGGAAACCGGCGATCTGGAAGAGGCGCTGAACGCGGCGCAGGCCATCGGCGATGACCGTTTACAACAGCAAAGTCAGGGGCAGGTGGTGCCAGACAGCTTTACCCATGGTACATCTCAGCAGCGCTACAGCTGGTTTAAACGTGGTTTCGACAGCGGCGATCCGGCACAATGCAATACTTTTGGTAAAAGCATTTAACTTCCGGGGCAGGGATGGCTGAACTGACTGCGCTTCATACATTAACAGCGCAAATGAAACGTGAAGGGATTCGCCGCTTGTTAGTGTTGAGCGGCGAAGGAAGCTGGTGCGGTGAGCATGCGCTTAAGTTGCGTGACGTATTACCGGGCGACTGGCTGTGGATTTCGCCGCAGCCAGCTTCTGAAAACCACTGTACGCCATCAGCGCTACAAACTTTACTTGGGCGCGAGTTCCAGCATGCGGTATTCGACGCCCGCCAGGGTTTTGATGCCGCCGCTTTTGCGGCACTTAGCGGAACGCTGAAAGCGGGAAGCTGGCTGGTGTTGTTGCTCCCTGCGTGGGAAGAATGGGAAAACCAACCTGATGTCGATTCGCTGCGCTGGAGTGATTGCCCTGGCCCTATTGCGACTCCGCATTTTGTCCAACATCTCAAACGCGTACTTGCAGCGGATAACAACGCTATCCTCTGGCGACAAAATCAGCCGTTCAAGTTGGCACATTTTGCTCCTTATTCAGACTGGCGTCCTGCTACTGGTGAGCCGCAACCAGAACAACAGCACATATTACAGCAACTGCTGACCATGCCGCCGGGCGTGGCTGCGGTAACTGCTGCGCGCGGGCGCGGTAAGTCGGCGCTGGCGGGGCAACTCATTTCCCGTATCTCTGGCAGTGCGATTGTTACAGCACCTGCGAAGGCTGCGACGGATGTGCTGGCGCAGTTTGCGGGCGAGAAGTATCGCTTTGTGGCGCCAGATGCCTTATTAGCCAGTGATGAAAAAGCCGACTGGCTGGTGGTTGACGAAGCCGCAGCCATTCCTGCACCACTGTTGCATCAGCTTGTATCGCGTTTCTCACGCACTTTGTTAACAACAACGGTACAGGGCTATGAAGGCACCGGACGTGGTTTTTTGCTGAAATTTTGCGCCCGTTTTCCGCATTTACACCGTTTTGAACTGCAACAGCCGATCCGCTGGGCGCAGGGATGCCCGCTGGAAAAAATAGTCAGTGAGGCACTGGTTTTTGACGATGAAAACTTCACTCACGAACCACAAGGTGACATCGTCATTTCTGCTTTTGAACAGACGTTATGGCGAAGCGAACCAGAAACGCCGTTAAAGGTATATCAGCTATTGTCAGGCGCGCATTACCGGACATCACCGCTGGATTTACGCCGGATGATGGATGCGCCTGGGCAACATTTTTTACAGGCGGCTGGCAACAACGAGATTGCCGGGGCGCTGTGGCTGGTGGATGAGGGCGGATTATCTCAAGAACTCAGTCAGGCGGTATGGGCGGGTTATCGACGTCCACGGGGCAATCTGGTGGCGCAGTCGCTGGCGGCGCACGGCAGCAATCCACAGGCGGCGACATTGCGCGGACGGCGGGTCAGCCGGATTGCAGTCCATCCGGCGCGTCAGCGCGAAGGCGTTGGGCAACAGCTCATTGCCAGCGCTTTGCAATATACGCCTGGCCTCGACTACCTTTCGGTAAGCTTTGGCTACACCGAGGAATTATGGTGTTTCTGGCAACGATGCGGTTTTGTGTTGGTGCGGATGGGCAATCATCGCGAAGCCAGCAGCGGCTGTTATACGGCGATGGCGTTGTTACCGATTAGCGAAGCGGGTAAACAGTTGGCAGAACGTGAGCATTTTCGTTTACGCCGCGATGCGCAAATTATCGCGCAGTGGAATGGCGAAACTATTCCAGTCGATCCGCTTAACGATATCGTGGTTACTGACGGCGACTGGCTGGAACTGGCTGGTTTTGCTTTCGCTCATCGTCCGCTTTTAACGTCATTAGGCTGTTTAATGCGTCTGCTGCAAATCAGCGAACTGACATTACCAGCGCTGCGTGGGCGCTTGCAGAAAAACGTCAGCGACGCGCAGTTATGTACCACACTTAAACTTTCGGGGCGTAAGGCGTTGTTGGCTCGTCAGCGTGAAGAGGCGGCACAGGCGCTATTCGCACTTGATGATGCCCGCACTGAGCGCCTGCGCGATCGCATAACGCAATGGCAATTTTTTCACTGACTCCTTCAATTTTATCCCATGGTCATTGTGAGTCAGCGGCGTAAAATTAATGACATCAGTTAAGGAGTTCGCCATGAAACATGACCATTTTGTTGTTCAAAGCCCGGATAAACCTGCGCAACAGTTGTTGCTGCTTTTTCACGGTGTCGGCGATAACCCGGTAGCGATGGGGGAGATCGGCAGTTGGTTTGCACCGCTGTTTCCTGATGCGCTGGTGGTGAGTGTCGGTGGCGCGGAGCCGAGCGGTAATCCGGCGGGGCGCCAGTGGTTTTCGGTGCAGGGTATTACGGAAGATAATCGCCAGGCGCGTGTGGATGCCATCATGCCGACGTTTATTGAGACGGTGCGCTACTGGCAGAAACAGAGCGGAGTAGGGGCTAACGCCACGGCGCTAATCGGTTTCTCACAAGGCGCGATTATGGCGCTGGAGAGTATTAAAGCCGAGCCTGGCCTTGCCTCACGCGTCATTGCTTTTAACGGACGCTATGCCAGTCTGCCGGAAACCGCGTCTACAGCCACGACAATTCACTTGATTCATGGTGGTGAAGATCCGGTTATCGATTTGGCGCATGCGGTTGCGGCGCAGGAAGCGTTAATCAGTGCCGGTGGGGATGTGACGCTGGATATCGTGGAGGATTTAGGCCATGCGATCGACAATCGCAGTATGCAATTTGCCCTGGATCACTTGCGTTATACCATTCCGAAACATTATTTCGACGAAGCGCTAAGCGGCGGTAAGCCTGGCGATGATGATGTAATTGAAATGATGTAATAACAGCTGCGTAGGCCTGACAAGACGCGTGAGCGTCGCATCAGGCATTGTTCACCGTTGCCGGATGCGGCGTTAACGCCTTATCCGGCCCCTCAGCTTACTTCTTCGGTTGATCCTTTTTCGGCCAGTCGTCGTCATCGTCCCACTTATCGTTGAAATCACGATGCGGGGGAAGCTCCGGCTTGTTGGCGAGAAATTTCTTATGGTCGACGCGCTTGAGATCTTTAATCACGTTCAGCAGGACGCCCACCAAAAAGACAATCACCAGAATCCACCAATATTTAGCCAGCCAGTCCATGCTTATTTCCTCTTACAGAACGACTCATCAGGCGACGAGCTGTTCCATGATACGTTGATACATACGGGCAAGTAGCTGCAGGTCGGCAGCATTCACACATTCATTAATTTTATGAATGGTAGCATTGACCGGCCCGAGTTCCACCACCTGCGCCCCCATGCGAGCAATAAAGCGCCCGTCGGACGTTCCGCCTGTGGTCAGTAGCTGCGGTTTAATTTCATTATAGTGCTCAACGGCGTTCACCACCGCATCCACCAGTTTACCGCGCGCTGTCAAAAATGGCTGACCAGAAAGCCACCAGTCGACGGTGTAGCGCAGTTGATATTTCTCCAGCAAGGCAAGCACCTGCGCTTTGATCATTTCGTCGGTCAATTCAGTACTGAAGCGGAAGTTAAACTGCACAAACAGCTCACCCGGAATAACATTGTTACTGCCGGTTCCCGCTTGAATATTGGCAATCTGCATACTGGTTGCCGGGAAAAATTCATTCCCCTGATCCCATTCAATAGCTACTAACTCATTGAGAAATGGCGCAGCACGATGTACCGGGTTATCTGCCAGATGTGGATAGGCCACATGCCCCTGCACGCCATGAATGGTGAGATTGCAGGTTAACGATCCGCGACGGCCATTTTTCACTACATCGCCAACCACTTCGATACTCGACGGCTCACCGACCAGGCAGTAATCCAGCCGTTCATTACGCGCCATTAACGCTTCGACTACTTTGACCGTGCCATTGTGGGCGCTGGCTTCTTCGTCTGAGGTGATCAGAAATGCCAGTCGGCCTTTATGGTTGGGATGTTGCGCGACAAAACGTTCTGCTGCCACTACCATTGCCGCCAGCGAACCTTTCATATCAGCCGCGCCGCGCCCGAACAACATGCCATCGCGAATGGTTGGCTCAAATGGTGGGTTGATCCAACGGTCGGCATCGCCAGGAGGGACTACGTCAGTATGTCCGGCAAAGGCCAGGGTTTCTCCCTGTCCACGCCACGCCCAAAAATTCTGCGTATCCGCAAAATCCATGCGTTCAATGGTAAAACCGATTGCCTGCAGACGGTCGATCATGATTGCCTGACATCCTGCATCATCAGGACTTAAGGATGGGCGGCGAATAAGCTGCTGTGTCAGCTCAATAACCGGACACGACATAGACTACACCTCATGGAAAAATTGCTGATAACTGGATTCACTGAAACCCAGCAGCATAGGCTTCCCTGGCGCACAGAGCAATGGGCGTTTGATAATTGCAGGCATTTCAGTCATTAATGCCATAGCGGAGGCCGCATCGGTGATATTGTTGCGGGTAGCTTCGTCCAGCTTGCGCCAGGTGGTGCCACGGGTGTTAAGTAACGCTTGCCAGCCTAATTCATTGATAAAAGAGTTCAACAATTCACTGTTCAGGCCATCAACACGGTAATCGTGAAAGCGAAATTCGATGTTATTGGTTTCCAGCCAACGACGTGCTTTTTTAATGGTGTCACAATTTTTGATACCGTAAAGGGTAACCATAATGAATCCTTTTGCGATTATTAAGAATAACTAATCATTTAACGGTCAATACATATTTCCCGAAAATGATTATCAGGCAATATAACATTATTAAGGTATTTAACTTAACAATTATTAAATGGTTGTGAACAATTTTAATGCAATTATTAAGAATGTTCCTCTTGGTATATTTTTGTATTTTAAACAGAATTAATTCAGTATTAGAATCCGTATGAATATGTCGAAATGTTGCTGTTCATCACATAAAAATCCCTGTCACAGGGCCATAGTATTAACGTAGGCTTCACCCCGGAGGTAGTAATCACAGCAATCGAATAAATTAGCTTCACCACGGTATATTGTTTCCGTAGAATACCCATAATTATAAGAGAGGTTGTTATGATTGAACGTGAACTGGGGAACTGGAAAGACTTTATCGAAGTTATGCTTCGTAAGTAATTTTCAGAACAGGAAATGAAAGAACCTGACGTCAGGTTCTTTATCAGAGAGTTGAAAAAGGCGACACATACGTATGTCGCCTTTTTTATTGCTTATTCTGGTCGAGGCTTCAGTGGGAAGCGACGACGCACCAGCACAAAGAATAGCGGCACGAAGTAAATCGCCAGAATGGTGGCAGAAATCATCCCGCCCATTACGCCAGTACCGACGGCGTGTTGACCACCGGAACCGGCACCACTGCTGATCGCCATCGGCAATACGCCGAAGATAAACGCCAGCGATGTCATCAGAATCGGACGTAAACGCTGACGGCAGGCGTGGAGTGTCGCTTCAAACAGGTCGTGGCCTTTTTGATTCATCTCGTTGGCAAACTCAACAATCAGGATGGCGTTTTTCGCCGACAAACCAATGACTGTTAGCAGGCCAACCTGAAAGTACACATCGTTTTCCAGCCCACGCATCCAGGTTGCCAGCAGCGCGCCGATAACCCCCAGCGGTACAACCAGCATTACCGAGAACGGTACTGACCAACTTTCATAAAGTGCAGCCAGACACAGGAATACCACCAGCAATGAAATGGCGTACAGCGCCGGAGCTTGTGCTCCGGAAAGTCGTTCCTGGTACGACATCGCTGTCCACTCCAGTCCAAAGCCGTTCGGCAACTGCTTCACCAACGATTCCATAATATCCATCGCGGTACCCGTACTGACGCCCGGGGCGGCTTCCCCGACAATTTCTACCGCAGAATAGCCGTTATAGCGTTCCAGACGCGGCGAGCCTGTTTCCCAGCGAGAGGTCGCGAAGGCGGAGAAAGGCACCATGCCGCCGTCTTTGTTACGCACATACCACAGGTTAATGTCATCTGGCAGCATGCGATACGGCGCGGCAGCCTGCACATAGACTTTCTTCACGCGACCGCGATCCATAAAGTCATTCACATAGCTCGAGCCCCACGCGGTTTGCAGCGTGTCGTTAATATCGTCAATGGCAACGCCCAGTGCCTGCGCTTTGCGCTGGTCGATATCAATCTGCAATTGCGGGCTGTCGTCCAGACCGTTATGGCGCACACGAGTAAGTTCTGGGTTTTCCGCCGCGAGCGCCAGCAGCTGATTACGCGCGGCCATCAGCGCATCGTGACCAGCCCCGGCGTGGTCCTGCAACTCCATATCAAATCCAGCGGAACTGCCAAGACCGCTGATAGCAGGCGGGCTACTGGCGATAACGCGAGCTTCTTTGATTTTATTAAATTCTTTTGTTGCACGTTCGATAATGGCAAACGAGGTGCCTGTTTTACTGTCGCGTTCGCTCCAGTCTTTCAGGCGGACAAACATTCGTGCCACGTTTTGCCCGTTCCCCCCTGGGCCAGAACCGACAGTGGCAAACACCGACATGATGTTGTCTTTCTCATGGGTGAAGTAATACTTCTCGATCTGTTCCACCACTTTCAGAGTCTGTTGCTGAGTCGAACCGCTGGGTAACTGTACCGAGGTGGTAAACATGCCACGGTCTTCCAGAGGCAGGAACGACGTCGGCAGACGCAGAAACAGGAACACCATGCCGCCTAACAGCAGGACGTAAATCAAAATCCAGCGCAGGCTGCGGTGGAGAATTTTCGCCACCCCTTTTTCGTAGCGTTCGGCGTTGCGGTTGAACATCTGGTTAAACCAGGCAAAAAAGCCTTTCTGCCCGTGATGTTCACCTTTTTTCAGTGGCTTAAGTAGCGTAGCGCACAATGCCGGAGTCAGGATCATCGCCACCAGAACCGACAGCACCATTGCCGCAACAATGGTTATAGAGAACTGGCGATAGATAGCCCCGGTGGTGCCGCCAAAGAAGGCCATTGGCACAAATACAGCAGAAAGCACCATTGCAATCCCGACCAGTGCGCCCTGGATTTGCCCCATCGATTTACGTGTGGCTTCGCGAGGAGTGAGTCCTTCCTCACTCATAATACGTTCGACGTTTTCCACCACCACAATGGCGTCATCCACCAGCAGGCCGATAGCCAGCACCATCGCGAACATGGTTAAGGTGTTGACGCTATAGCCGAAGGCATAAAGCACCGAGAAGGTTCCCATCAACACTACCGGCACGGCGATAGTTGGAATCAGCGTAGCGCGGAAGTTTTGCAGGAACAGATACATGACGAGGAAAACCAGCGCGATAGCTTCTAACAGAGTTTTCACTACGTCTTCAATGGAGGCCTTAACAAACGAGGTGGTTTCATACGCCACCTTGTACTCCAGTCCGGGCGGGAAATACTGCGCCAGTTCATCCAGACGGTTGATCACCAGTTCTGCCGTTGCCATTTCGTTCGCACCGGAGGCCAGTTTTACCCCCAGCCCCGAGGCTGGTTTACCGTTGAAACGGCTAAGATAATCGTATTTCTCCGCTCCCATTTCGACGGTGGCGACATCACCCAGTTTCACTTCCGAACCGTCCTGATTTACCCGCAGAGTGATATCACGGAACTGTTCTGGCGTTTGCAACAGTGATTGGGCGTTAATGGTGGCGTTGAGTGCCTGGTTATCGACAGAAGGCGTACCGCCAAGCTGTCCAACCGCAATCTGTGCGTTCTGCGATTCAATGGCGTCAGTGACATCTTTAGCGGTCATCTGGAAACTGTTCAGTTTTGCCGGATCCAGCCAGATACGCATCGAATATTGCGAACCGTAAGCGTCGATATCACCAACGCCGTTCACGCGGCTTAACGGGTCCTGAATATTACTGGCAACGTAATCGGCAATATCCTGTTTATCCATCGAACCATCGGTAGAGACGAAGGCAATGGTCAGAATGTTGGTATCGCCGGTTTTACGCACCGTCACGCCCTGATTTTGCACCGCCTGCGGTAGTTTACGCATGGCAGACTGCAACTGGTTCTGCACCTGTTGCACTGCTTCGTCTGGATCTGTGCCAGCTTTAAAACTGAGCGTTACTGACGCCTGTCCAGTACCGCTGCTTTGTGATGACATATACATCAGGTTATCGAGGCCAGTCATATTCTGTTCGATAACCTGGGTCACGGTGTTTTCCAGCGTCTGGGCCGATGCGCCAGGATAGTTAGCGGTCACTCGCACGTTGGGGGGCGCGAGATCCGGGTACTGTTCAACGGGCAATGAGAAAATGGCCAGGGTTCCTGTCAGACACAACAGAATTGCCAGCACCCAGGCAAAAATGGGGCGATCAATAAAGAAATTCGCCATTAAAAGAGGACCTCGTAGTTCTGCGTATCGTTATGGGCATGCCTTGCTTCACTGTAGCGGCAAGGTACGAGCCAATCGTGGAGAAAAAAAGGAGATAATGTAAATTATCATGCCCTTTTATACTGAACCTAAAATGCCAGTATTTAATGAATAGTAGGCAGCATCATATCTGCTGGCTTTCCTCGCTCTCCGCAGAGCGAAAGCTAATACTCACTAACGTGCCGCCGCCGGAAGGTTGCGAAAAAGTCAGCGTCCCACCCAATCTTTCCGCGCGCTCGCGCATGATATTCAGACCATAATGGCCTTCGGGTTCCTCCGGTTCACCGATGCCAATACCGTTGTCGCGAATATAAACTGTGTGATTGCCATCCGGCGCGGTGACGCAGCTAACGGCAATTTCGCTGGCGTTGGCGTGCTTCATGGCGTTCAGCACCGCTTCGCGAATAATTTGCAACAAATGCACCTGCATCTGCGCATCCAGCGCCAGGGTTGGCAGACGGCAGTCGAGCGTCAGTTTGGCGCTGGTTTGGTTTTGTAATGTATCCAGCATTTCACGCAGCGCAGAGGGAAGATCCGCTTGCTGTAGCGTCAGTCGGAAAGTGGTTAACAGCTCGCGTAACTGCCGATAAGCATCATTCAGCGCCTGGGAGAAGTCGGCCATGATACTTTGTGCAGTGGCGTTATCTTCGGGTATCGAACGCTTCAGTAACGTCAACTGGATACGTAAATAAGAAAGCACCTGGGCCAGCGAGTCGTGCAGTTCGCGGGCGATGGTCGCGCGTTCTTCCATCAACAGCAACTGCTGAAAATGCTTCTGCGCCTGATTAAAGTACAAACCGCGTCCCAGCATCGATGAAACGCTGTTAAGTAGCGGTTCTGATGATGACACGTGGCTATTTTGCCAGTGCAACTCGCCGTAAACCGTCTCTTGCATGGTGACCGGTAAAATCTGCATTGGCAGCTCAGGGTTTGGCTTCCCTTCGCTAATCCGCCAGTTATCCCCAACGTTCAGCTCCAGATATTCAGCAGCCTCATTGTCGCGAACAATCTGCAAAATATGGCGGAAACAATGCACATCAATCTGGCTGGTGTTCAGTGCCTGCGAACACTGATACAACACCTCCAGGCGACGCTTGGCCTCGTGGAGATCGCGGGTTTTTTCTTCTACTGACGCTTCCAGCGAGCGGTACAACTTATGCAGCTCGCTCGACATCTGGTTAAAGGTTTTTGCAAGCAGGCCCAGTTCATTGGGCAGGCTGGTATCCAGCGGCGGCGAGTCGAACTGCCCGTGTTCAATACGCTGACTGGCGGTAACCAGTTGATTCAGCGGGGCTACCACCTGATGGCGTATGCGGCGCAAAGTAAAAAAGACCAGCGTGAAAATACCGATGCCGCCAGCCAGTGAAATCGCCACTACCAGCAGCATTTTGCGTTCAGCGTAGTGTTGCAAAGCCAGCACGAACAGGTCTATCTGATTGACATAATTATTAATATTGGCCTGATACCACGGCAAATCACCCTTGATGAGCCGATTATTCATCTCCAGCCAGTTGGCATTCAGATGCGCATAGCGGGCTTTTACTGCCTCTGGCACATACCAGACGTTGAGATTGGTTAATACCGGTGAATGCAGTGCCTGCTGGAACAGTTGGCGGTGTGCGTTAAGCTGTGGACTGCCACTTTGCAAGTCGTAGCCCAGGCGGTAACTCTGCATACGCAGCGATCCGGCAATATTGATAGCCTCAGCGTCGCGCAAACTGCTCGCCAGAGTTAGCAGAGCGATACCCGTGGAAAGAATCGACAGCAGCACAATGTAAAAAAAGGCCCGGGCCAGACTGGCCGAGACGGGGCGTTTGACAATCACACGCGTCTTCTCCACATAAAATAATGAATGTTACAGCTCGCTGAAACGCAATTTGATAAGCGATGAGATTATTTGATCTGCCACAGTTTATAGCGAAATAGTTACTTGTTCTGGGCACATGAACATTGCCGATCCCCGTCTAAGTCGGGTAATAACAACACTCATATAAAGAATAAGGTTTTTACAACCAAAAAAGAAGGTCGTTATGAATCGTTTTATTATGGCCAACAGTCAGCAATGTCTGGGGTGCCATGCTTGTGAAGTGGCCTGTGTGATGGCTCACAATGATGAGCAACACGTGTTGAGTCAGCACCATTTCCACCCCCGAATTACGGTTATTAAACATCAGCAGCAACGTAGCGCAGTGACTTGTCACCATTGTGAAGATGCGCCCTGCGCCCGTAGCTGCCCTAATGGCGCGATCAGCCACGTTGATGACAGCATTCAGGTCAATCAGCAAAAGTGTATTGGCTGTAAATCCTGCGTGGTGGCCTGTCCATTTGGTACGATGCAAATCGTCCTGACGCCCGTCGCGGAGGGCAAAGTTAAAGCCACCGCGCATAAATGCGACCTGTGTGCAGGGCGCGAAAACGGCCCTGCCTGTGTCGAGAATTGCCCGGCGGACGCGCTGCAACTGGTCACTGACGCTGCACTCTCCGGCATGGCGAAATCCCGCCGCCTGCGCACCGCGCGCCAGGAACATCAACCGTGGCATGCCAGTACCGCGGCACAAGAAATGCCGGTAATGAGTAAAGTCGAGCAAATGCAGGCAACGCCCGTGCGTGGCGAGCCGGATAAACTGGCGATTGAAGCGCGCAAAACTGGTTTTGATGAAATTTATCTGCCGTTTCGTGCCGATCAGGCACAACGGGAAGCCTCGCGCTGCCTGAAGTGCGGCGAGCATAGCGTCTGTGAATGGACCTGCCCGTTGCATAACCACATTCCACAATGGATTGAACTGGTGAAATCTGGAAACATCGACGCCGCCGTTGAGCTTTCTCACCAGACCAACACCCTGCCGGAAATTACCGGACGCGTCTGCCCGCAAGACCGTCTGTGCGAAGGTGCCTGTACTATTCGCGATGAGCACGGTGCGGTGACTATCGGCAATATTGAACGCTACATTTCGGATCAGGCGCTGGCGAAAGGCTGGCGTCCTGACTTAAGTCATGTCACCAAAGTCGACAAGCGAGTGGCGATTATTGGCGCGGGGCCGGCAGGGCTGGCCTGTGCGGATGTTCTGACCCGCAATGGCGTGGCGGTGACGGTGTACGATCGCCATCCGGAAATCGGTGGCTTGCTCACTTTCGGCATTCCTTCTTTCAAACTGGATAAATCCCTGCTGGCACGCCGTCGGGAAATCTTCAGCGCGATGGGGATTCACTTCGAACTCAATTGTGAAGTGGGTAAAGATGTCTCTTTGGATTCGCTTTTGGAACAATACGACGCGGTCTTCGTTGGCGTAGGCACTTACCGTTCCATGAAAGCGGGCTTACCCAATGAAGATGCGCCGGGCGTTTATGACGCGCTACCGTTCCTCATTGCCAACACCAAACAAGTGATGGGACTTGAAGAGTTACCGGAAGAGCCATTTATTAATACCGCCGGGATGAATGTGGTAGTACTGGGCGGTGGGGATACCGCGATGGATTGTGTACGTACTGCGCTGCGCCACGGCGCGAGCAACGTCACCTGTGCCTACCGTCGTGATGAAGCCAACATGCCAGGTTCGAAAAAAGAGGTGAAGAACGCCCGCGAAGAGGGGGCGAACTTTGAGTTTAATGTTCAGCCAGTGGCGATTGAGCTGAATGAACAAGGTCACGTCTGCGGGATTCGTTTCCTGCGCACGCGTCTTGGCGAAGCGGATGCACAAGGGCGTCGGCGTCCGGTACCGATTGAGGGCAGTGAATTTGTGATGCCAGCCGACGCGGTGATCATGGCATTTGGCTTCAACCCGCACGGGATGCCGTGGCTGGAGTCGCACGGTGTAACGGTGGATAAGTGGGGCCGCATCGTGGCGGACGTTGAAAGCCAGTACCGTTACCAGACCACCAATCCGAAAATCTTCGCCGGTGGCGACGCCGTGCGTGGCGCGGATCTGGTGGTTACCGCAATGGCAGAAGGACGTCATGCGGCACAGGGGATCATTGACTGGTTAGGCGTAAAATCAGTCAAATCTCACTGATAGCCTGCGCAGACAAACCCGACTTCACAGCGTAAGATAATTGTTCATTTCGCGCTGTGGAGTCGGTATGACGCAACAAATCACCCTCATTAAAGACAAAATTCTCTCCGATAACTATTTCACCCTGCACAACATTACCTACGATCTTACCCGCAAAGATGGCGAAGTTATCCGCCATAAACGTGAAGTTTACGATCGCGGTAATGGTGCGACGATCCTCCTCTACAACGCGAAGAAAAAGACTGTAGTTCTGATTCGTCAGTTCCGCGTCGCTACCTGGGTTAATGGTAATGAAAGCGGGCAGCTGATTGAAACCTGCGCCGGGCTGCTGGATAACGACGAACCGGAAGTCTGTATTCGCAAAGAAGCGATTGAAGAGACGGGCTATGAAGTGGGCGAAGTGCGCAAATTATTTGAACTGTATATGTCGCCAGGCGGTGTGACTGAGCTAATCCACTTTTTTATCGCCGAATACAGTGACAATCAGCGCGCTAACGCCGGTGGCGGTGTCGAAGATGAAGATATTGAAGTGCTCGAGCTGCCGTTCAGCCAGGCGCTGGAGATGATCAAAACCGGCGAGATACGTGACGGTAAGACGGTGTTATTGCTTAACTATTTGCAAACGTCACATTTAATGGACTGAAAAATAACAATAATATTTCGTTGTTTATTATTGGCTCAATCCGATAAATCCGATTGAGCCGCGCTACCTGCGCAACGAAGATACGACTTGTGCTGTTTGTTTGAACTTCTGGGGTCGTACCGTCCATGCGCTATCGCATTTTTCTTCTCTTTTTTTTCGCTTTGTTGCCGACGTCTTTGGCGTGGGCGGCACCAGCGCAACGGGCGTTTTCCGACTGGCAGGTCACCTGTAATAACCAAAACTTCTGTGTGGCACGCAATACTGGCGATCATAATGGACTGGTGATGACCCTGAGCCGCAGCGCCGGGGCGCATACCGACGCCGTTTTACGTATTGAGCGCGGCGGGTTGAAATCACCGGATGTGTCGGAAGGGGAAATAGCGCCACGGCTGCTGTTAGATGGTGAGCCGTTGGCGTTAAGTGGTGACAAGTGGCGGATTTCACCATGGTTATTAGTAACCGATGATACGGCAACCATCACCACGTTTTTGCAGATGATTCAGGAAGGGAAGGCAATCACCTTACGCGATGGCGATCAGACCATTTCTTTGAATGGCTTAAAAGCGGCGTTGTTGTTTATTGATGCCCAGCAAAAGCGCGTTGGCAGTGAAACCGCGTGGATAAAGAAAGGGGACGAACCGCCGCTCAGCGTACCGCCCGCGCCTGCGCTGAAAGAGGTCGCGGTGGTTAACCCAACGCCGACACCGCTTTCTCGTGAAGAACGTAACGATTTGCTGGATTATGGTAACTGGCGGATGAATGGTCTGCGCTGCTCGCTTGATCCGTTGCGTCGTGAAGTGAGCGTTACGGCACTGACCGATGATAAAGCATTAATGATGATTAGCTGTGAGGCTGGTGCTTATAACACCATTGATTTGGCATGGATTGTATCGCGTAAAAAGCCACTGGCCTCGCGCCCGGTACGGTTACGTTTGCCGTTCAACAACGGTCAGGAGACGAATGAACTGGAGTTGATGAACGCAACATTTGATGAAAAAACGCGTGAACTGGTGACCTTAGCGAAAGGTCGCGGATTAAGCGATTGTGGCATTCAGGCGCGCTGGCGTTTTGACGGCCAGCGTTTTCGCCTGGTGCGTTACGCCGCAGAACCGACCTGCGATAACTGGCATGGGCCAGACGCCTGGCCCACGTTGTGGATCACCCGTTAAACATCATGGCGGGGACAGGTAGGCCGGATAAGACGCATCCGGCAATCAGCATCAGGCACCTTTCACTCCCAGCACCTTATGCGCTTTTGCCACAATATTCTCGGCGGTAAAGCCAAAGAACGGGAACAGCTTATCCGCCGGAGCAGATTCCCCGTAACTCGTCATCCCGACAATCGCCCCTTTCAAACCAACATATTTGTACCAGTAATCGGCTATACCCGCTTCTACCGCCACGCGGGCCGCAACGTTAGAAGGCAACACCGACTCGCGATATTCCTCATTCTGGGCGTCGAAAATATCGGTCGAGGGCAGGGAAACCACGCGAACATTACGCCCTTCACCCGCCAGTTTCTCTGCGGCCTGTAGGGTGATTTCCATCTCTGAACCGGTAGCAATCAAAATGATATCCGGCTTGCCGCCGCTGTCTTTCAACACATAACCACCACGAGCAATCTCTTTTACCTGATCCGGCGTACGTTCCACCTGCGCCAGATTCTGCCTTGAGAGGATCAGCGCCGTCGGCCCGTTGTGGCGCTCAACCGCCAGCTTCCAGCCCACCGCTGCTTCCACCTGATCGCACGGTCGCCAGGTGCTGAAATTCGGCGTTAAGCGCAGACTGGCCAGTTGCTCAACCGCCTGGTGCGTCGGACCATCCTCCCCCAGACCAATCGAGTCGTGGGTGTAAACCATAATCTGCCGCGCTTTCATCAGTGCAGCCATCCGCGCGGCATTACGGGCGTATTCAACAAACATCAGAAACGTTGCGGTATACGGCACAAAGCCACCGTGGTGTGCAATGCCGTTGGCAATAGCAGTCATACCAAATTCGCGTACCCCGTAGTGAATATAATTCCCTGCGGGATCTTCCTTCAGCGACACAGACCCTTTCCAGATGGTCAGGTTACTTGGGGCCAGATCCGCCGAACCACCGAGCAGCTCCGGCAGCATAGGGCCGTAGGCGTTGAGCGTATTTTGCGACGCTTTACGGGTAGCGATTTTCGCCGGATTCGCCTGCAACTCATTGATATATTTCTGAGTCGTTTTCTCCCAGTCCTTCGGCAGACCACCGCTCATTCGGCGAGTAAACTCTTCAGCCAGTTGTGGATGGGCCTTTTTATAAGCGGCAAACTTCTCATTCCAGCTCTGCTGGGCTTTTTCACCTTTTTCGCGGGCATCCCAGGCGTGATAAATCTCTTTGGGGATCTCAAAGGGTGGATGATGCCAGCCCAGTTTTTGCCGTGCCAGCGCCACTTCTTCTTCCCCCAGCGGAGCGCCGTGCGCCTCTTCCTTACCTGCTTTATTAGGCGAACCAAAGCCAATCACCGTGCGGCAGATAATCAGCGACGGTTTATCTTTCACGCTTTGTGCTTCAAGGATCGCTTCCCTAACCGCCTGCGGATCGTGGCCGTCGATCTCGTGGACAACATGCCAGTGGTAGGCTTCAAACCGTTTTGCCGTATCGTCAGTAAACCAGCCTTCGGTTTCACCATCAATCGAAATACCGTTGTGATCGTAAAAGCCGATCAGCTTGCCGAGTCCCAGCGTTCCTGCCAGCGAACAGACTTCGTGAGAGATACCTTCCATCAGACAGCCGTCGCCCATAAACACGTAGGTGAAGTGATCGACAATCTCATGATCCGGCTGGTTAAACTGCGCTGCCAGCGTGCGCTCCGCTATCGCCAGTCCAACCGCGTTCGCCAAACCTTGTCCAAGTGGACCGGTGGTGGTTTCAACACCTGGCGTATAGCCAATCTCCGGGTGACCTGGGGTTTTCGAATGCAACTGACGGAAGTTCTTCAGCTCTTCCAGCGGCAAGTCATAACCAGTCAGATGTAGCAAACTGTAGAGCAACATCGAGGCGTGACCGTTGGAAAGAATAAAGCGGTCGCGGTCATACCAGGTCGGATCGGTGGGGTTATGTTTAAGAAAGTCGTTCCACAGCACTTCGGCAATATCGGCCATGCCCATCGGCGCGCCGGGATGACCAGAATTGGCTTTTTGCACCGCATCCATACTGAGCGCGCGAATCGCATTGGCAAGGTCTTTTCGGGACATAAAACACTCCGTGGCTGGTTTTAGAATTTGGCGGCAAGAAGATCTTCCAGTTTGCGTTGATCAACGGCGAACAGGCGGATGCCTTCAGACAGTTTTTCTACCGCCATCGGATCCTGATTGTGCTCCCAACGAAATTCCGCTTCGCTCATCGGGGAGGGGCGAGGGAAGGATTGCGATGCCGGGATCAGTTTGCGAACCACTGGCGAAACCTTTTCCTGCAACTCTTTCAGCAAATTCGGCGCGATGGTCAGACGGTCACATCCGGTTAACGCGAGGATTTGTTCGGTACGACGGAAGCTGGCACCCATCACAATGGTTTCGTAGTGATGCTGCTTATAGTAGTCGTAGATGTTGCGCACAGATTTGACACCCGGATCTTCCTCTACCACATACGGATCCATCGGTTTGCGCGCCTGATACCAGTCATAAATACGACCTACAAACGGCGAAATCAGAAAAACGCCCGCTTCTGCACAGGCCCGTGCCTGAGCAAAGGAAAACAGCAGCGTCAGGTTGCAGTTAATGCCTTCTTTTTCCAGTTCTTCTGCTGCGCGAATTCCTTCCCAGGTGGAGGCCAGCTTGATCAGAATGCGAGATCTCTCAATGCCCTGTTGTTGGTACAACTCCACGAGATGGCGTGCTTTTTCGATACTTTTTTCTTTGTCAAAAGAGAGGCGTGCGTCAACTTCTGTCGACACGCGACCGGGTACGATTTTGAGAATTTCTGTACCGAAATTGACTGCCAGTTTGTCGCAGGCCGCGACGACTTGTTGTTCCTGGGTCTTGCCATTTTTTTTACCCCAGGCAATAGCATCGTCTATTAAATGTTCATATTGTGATAAACCGGCAGCCTTGAGTAACAGCGAAGGATTGGTGGTGGCATCCTGGGGGTGGTAGTGGCGAATGGACTCAATATCACCGCTGTCTGCCACGACAGTGGTGAACTGTTTGATGCCGTCTAACTCGTTCATGGAAATACTCCTTGAAAAGTAAAGTGTTAGATGAGTGCGTTAATTCACACTTCTGAGAAATTTCGCTAAACGCATCAAAAAAGCATAGCAGACAGGCATGGTATTGCTGGATGAAGCAGGTAACATCGGTGTTATGGGATTATTACCAAAACATTATTTGATGGGGGAGAGTTTGGGCTTGCTCAGAGTCTCGACGCTCCGGCAAGGTAATAATGTGCGCCACGTTGTGGGCTGAGGCAGTAGCCCACACCTATTTTTGTGAACGTTACGTGAAAGGAACAACCAAATGGATGAGCAGTTAAAACAAAGTGCACTTGATTTCCATGAATTTCCTGTACCAGGAAAAATCCAGGTTTCTCCGACCAAACCTCTGGCAACGCAGCGCGATCTGGCGCTGGCCTATTCACCGGGTGTCGCCGCGCCTTGTCTTGAAATCGAAAAAGATCCGTTAAACGCCTACAAATATACCGCGCGCGGTAACCTGGTGGCAGTTATCTCTAACGGTACTGCAGTGCTGGGGTTGGGTAATATTGGCGCGCTGGCAGGCAAACCGGTGATGGAAGGTAAGGGCGTTCTGTTTAAGAAATTCGCCGGGATAGATGTGTTTGACATCGAAGTTGATGAACTCGACCCGGACAAATTTATCGAAGTGGTCGCCGCACTTGAACCGACCTTCGGCGGTATCAACCTCGAAGATATTAAAGCGCCAGAATGTTTCTATATTGAACAGAAACTGCGCCAGCGGATGAACATTCCGGTATTCCACGATGACCAGCACGGGACGGCAATCATCAGCACCGCCGCCATTCTCAACGGATTACGCGTAGTAGAGAAAAATATCTCCGACGTACGGATGGTGGTTTCTGGTGCGGGCGCAGCGGCAATTGCCTGTATGAACCTGCTGGTGGCGCTGGGTCTGCAAAAACATAACATCGTGGTATGCGACTCAAAAGGCGTTATTTATCAGAGCCGTGAGCCGAACATGGCGGAAACCAAAGCGGCTTACGCGGTGGTGGATGACGGCAAACGTACCCTCGACGATGTGATTGAAGGCGCGGATATTTTCCTTGGTTGTTCCGGCCCGAAAGTGCTGACTCAGGAAATGGTGAAGAAAATGGCCCGCGCGCCGATGATCCTGGCGTTGGCGAACCCGGAACCGGAAATTCTGCCGCCGCTGGCGAAAGAAGTGCGTCCGGATGCCATTATCTGTACCGGTCGTTCCGACTATCCGAACCAGGTTAACAACGTGCTTTGCTTCCCGTTCATCTTCCGAGGCGCGCTGGATGTTGGCGCAACGGCTATCAATGAAGAGATGAAACTGGCGGCAGTCCGCGCGATTGCGGAACTGGCCCATGCCGAACAGAGCGAAGTGGTGGCTTCTGCGTATGGCGATCAGGATCTGAGCTTTGGCCCTGAATACATCATTCCAAAACCGTTTGATCCACGTCTGATCGTCAAGATCGCCCCTGCGGTCGCCAAAGCGGCAATGGAGTCCGGCGTGGCGACGCGTCCGATTGCCGATTTTGACGTCTACATCGACAAGCTGACCGAGTTCGTTTACAAAACCAACCTGTTTATGAAGCCGATATTCTCCCAGGCTCGTAAAGCGCCGAAGCGCGTTGTTCTGCCGGAAGGGGAAGAGGCGCGCGTTCTGCATGCGACGCAGGAACTGGTAACCCTGGGACTGGCAAAACCGATCCTGATTGGCCGTCCGAACGTGATCGAAATGCGTATTCAGAAACTGGGCTTGCAGATCAAAGCGGGCGTTGATTTTGAGATCGTCAATAACGAATCCGATCCACGCTTTAAAGAGTACTGGAGCGAATACTTCCAGATCATGAAGCGTCGTGGTGTCACTCAGGAACAGGCACAACGTGCGCTGATCAGCAACCCGACGGTGATCGGTGCGATCATGGTTCAGCGTGGTGAAGCCGATGCGATGATCTGCGGAACGGTGGGCGATTATCACGAACACTTTAGCGTAGTGAAAAATGTCTTTGGTTATCGCGATGGCGTTCACACCGCAGGCGCAATGAACGCGCTGTTGCTGCCGAGTGGTAACACCTTTATTGCTGATACCTATGTTAATGATGACCCAGACGCAGAAGAGCTGGCGGAGATCACGCTGATGGCGGCAGAAACTGTCCGTCGTTTCGGTATTGAGCCGCGCGTTGCCTTACTGTCGCACTCTAACTTCGGTTCTTCTGACTGCCCGTCGTCGAGCAAAATGCGTAAAGCGCTGGAGCTGGTCAGGGAACGTGCGCCTGAGCTGATGATTGATGGCGAAATGCACGGTGATGCGGCGCTGGTAGAAGCGATTCGCAACGACCGTATGCCGGACAGTACCCTGAAAGGTTCCGCTAATATTCTGGTGATGCCGAACATGGAAGCTGCTCGTATTAGTTACAACTTACTGCGCGTTTCCAGCTCGGAAGGTGTCACCGTCGGCCCGGTGCTGATGGGCGTGGCGAAGCCGGTTCACGTGTTAACGCCGATCGCGTCAGTGCGTCGTATCGTCAACATGGTGGCGCTCGCCGTGGTTGAAGCGCAAACCCAACCGCTGTAATTCTTCCTTAACTATCACGCTTACCCTGAGTAATTCGGGGTAAGCGATTTTTATATTATCAATACGTCTTACTGCTTTTACTAATAGCAAATAAATTACCCGACATAAAAATAAAGTAATATCTTTATATTTATTCATGCTCTGCATATGAAAGTTTATCTATCACGGTAAATATCTCTCCATTCTTAGTGATCTACCTCACCTTTTAAACGCGTTTGCCGAATTTTGTTATTTACTCTGACGAAAAATTGTCACGATACACGCACGTTTTTTACAGGCGGCGACTCATGGACAAAGAACGCATCATTCAGGAATTCGTACCCGGGAAACAGGTCACGCTGGCGCATCTGATTGCGCATCCGGGTGAAGAACTGGCGAAGAAAATCGGCGTTCCGGATGCTGGCGCAATTGGCATTATGACGCTAACTCCCGGCGAAACAGCGATGATTGCCGGTGATTTAGCATTAAAAGCTGCCGATGTACACATCGGTTTTCTCGACCGCTTCAGCGGCGCATTGGTGATTTATGGCTCGGTGGGCGCAGTCGAAGAAGCGTTATCACAAACCGTCAGCGGTTTAGGGCGTTTATTAAATTATACGCTGTGTGAAATGACCAAAAGTTAATACGAGGCATTCATGAAGCGAATTGCGTTTGTGGGTAGCGTCGGGGCAGGAAAAACAACGTTATTTAATGCGTTGCAGGGAGATTATACCCTCGCCAGAAAAACACAGGCCGTGGAATTTAATGATAATGGCGATATTGATACTCCGGGTGAATATTTTAGCCATCCCCGTTGGTATCACGCCTTAATAACCACGCTACAGGATGTGGACATGCTGATATATGTCCACGGCGCAAATGATCCAGAAAGCCGATTACCTGCCGGGCTGCTGGATATTGGCGCCAGTAAACGGCAAATCGCCGTCATCAGTAAAACGGACATGCCGGATGCTGACGTTACCGCAACGCGACAGTTATTGCTTGAGACTGGCTTTGAAGAGCCCATTTTCGCGCTAAACAACCATGACCCGCAAAGCGTGCAGCAACTGGTGGATTATCTGGCATCTCTCACCGAACAGGAGGAAGCAGGTGAAAAAACTCATCACAGCGAATGATATTCGTGAAGCACACGCGCGCGGCGAACAGGCAATGTCCGTGGTTCTGCGCGCCAGCATTATTACCCCTGAAGCGCGCGAAGTGGCGGATCTACTGGGTTTTACCATCACCGAGTGCGATGAATCGACGCCTGTAACGGCATCCGTTCCCACCAGTGCATCAGCCGATAAAACCGAAAGCCAGCGCATCCGCGAAACCATCATTGCCCAGCTGCCGGAAGGCCAGTTTACCGAAAGCCTGGTCGCGCAGCTGATGGAAAAAGTGATGAAGGAAAAGCAGTCGCTGGAGCAGGGGGCAATGCAGCCGAGCTTCAAATCGGTGACCGGCAAAGGTGGCATTAAAGTTATCGACGGCAGCAGCGTGAAGTTTGGTCGCTTTGATGGCGCACAGCCGCATTGCGTCGGTTTAACGGATCTGGTCACCGGAGATGACGGTAGCAGCATGGCCGCTGGTTTCATGCAGTGGGACAACGCCTTCTTCCCGTGGACCCTGAACTACGACGAAATCGACATGGTACTGGAAGGGGAACTGCACGTTCGCCACGAAGGCGAAACCATGATCGCCAAAGCGGGTGACGTGATGTTTATCCCGAAAGGCTCCAGCATCGAATTTGGTACGACATCCAGCGTGAAATTCCTGTATGTCGCCTGGCCGGCTAACTGGCAATCCCTATGAAAGATTTCATCACCGAAGCATGGCTAAGAGCGAACCATACGCTCAGCGAAGGCGCAGAGATCCATCTTCCTGCGCACAGTCGCCTGACGCCCTCTGCCCGGGAGTTACTGGAAAGCCGCCATCTGCGCATCAAGTTTATTGACGAGCAGGGCAGCCTGTTTGTTGACGATGAACAGCAGCAGCCACAGCCCGTTCACGGGCTGACCAGTAGCGATGAACATCCGCAGGCGTGCTGCGAACTGTGTCGCCAGCCGGTGGCAAAAAAGCCGGATACGCTGACTCATCTGTCGGCGGAAAAAATGGTTGCCAAAAGCGATCCACGCCTGGGTTTTCGCGCGGTTCTCGACAGCACCATTGCGCTGACAGTGTGGCTGCAAATTGAACTGGCGGAACCGTGGCAGCCGTGGCTGGCCGACATCCGTTCGCGTCTTGGCAACATTATGCGCGCCGATGCGCTGGGGGAATCGCTGGGCTGCCAGGCGATTGTCGGGCTTTCTGATGAAGATCTGCATCGGCTTTCTCACCAGCCGCTGCGCTATCTCGACCACGATCATCTGGTGCCGGAAGCCAGCCACGGGCGCGATGCGGCGTTGCTGAATCTGCTACGCACCAAAGTGCGGGAAACCGAAACCGTAGCGGCGCAGGTGTTTATCACCCGCAGTTTTGAAGTATTACGCCCGGACATTTTGCAGGCGCTGAACCGCCTTTCGAGCACGGTTTACGTGATGATGATCCTGAGCGTAACGAAGCAGCCGCTAACGGTGAAGCAGATCCAACAACGACTGGGGGAAACGCAATGATTATTGAACGTTGTCGTGAACTGGCGTTGCGAGCGCCCGCCAGAGTGGTTTTTCCGGATGCGTTAGACCAACGCGTACTGAAAGCCGCGCAGTACCTGCATCAACAAGGTCTGGCGACGCCTGTTCTGGTCTCCAGCCCGTTTGAACTTCGTCAGTTTGCGCTCAGTCACGGCGTGGCGATGGACGGGCTACAGGTGATTGATCCGCATGGCAACCTCGCAATGCGGGAAGAATTTGCCCATCGCTGGCTGGCCCGCGCGGGCGAAAAAACGCCGCCGGATGCGCTGGAAAAACTTACCGATCCGCTGATGTTCGCCGCCGCAATGGTCAGCGCCGGTAAAGCGGATGTCTGTATCGCGGGCAACCTCTCTTCCACAGCGAATGTGCTGCGTGCCGGATTACGCATTATCGGCTTGCAGCCTGGCTGTAAAACGCTCTCTTCCATTTTCCTGATGCTGCCACAGTACAGCGGCCCGGCGTTGGGCTTTGCCGATTGCAGCGTGGTGCCACAGCCGACGGCGGCGCAGCTGGCGGATATTGCGCTTGCCAGCGCCGAAACCTGGCGCGCCATCACCGGAGAAGAGCCTCTCGTGGCGTTGCTGTCGTTTTCCAGCAACGGTAGCGCCCGTCACCCCTGCGTTGCCAATGTGCAACAGGCGACAGACATCGTCCGTGAACGCGCACCGCAGTTGGTAGTCGATGGCGAGTTGCAGTTTGACGCCGCCTTCGTGCCGGAAGTGGCGGCGCAAAAAGCGCCTGCCAGCCCGCTACAGGGCAAGGCCAATGTGATGGTTTTTCCGTCGCTGGAGGCGGGCAATATTGGCTACAAAATCGCACAACGACTTGGCGGATATCGTGCCGTCGGGCCATTGATACAAGGACTTGCCGCGCCGATGCACGATCTCTCTCGTGGTTGTAGCGTGCAGGAAATTATCGAACTGGCGCTGGTGGCAGCCGTACCGCGTCAGACAGAAGTGAACCGCGAAAGCAGTTTACAAATACTGGTTGAATGAACGGTCCCGTTCTGGACCCTGATAAAGAGGAAAGCACAATGGAAGCATTAGGAATGATCGAAACCCGGGGCCTGGTTGCACTGATTGAGGCTTCTGACGCGATGGTGAAAGCTGCGCGCGTCAAGCTGGTCGGCGTGAAGCAGATTGGCGGCGGCCTGTGTACTGCGATGGTTCGCGGTGATGTTGCAGCCTGTAAAGCCGCGACCGATGCCGGTGCCGCAGCGGCACAGCGTATTGGCGAGCTGGTATCTGTACACGTTATCCCGCGTCCGCACGGCGACCTGGAAGAAGTGTTCCCGATCGGCCTGAAAGGCGATAGCAGCACCCTGTAATCACCCTGTGTGACGTCGATTCGGGCGTCACGCTCTCTCCTTTTTCATTTTACCTTCCGCGGAGGGTAGGGGGAGCTTTTACCTGAAATACGCCACGGAGGCGGGTATGAAACTGGCAGTCGTCACTGGACAAATTGTTTGTACCGTACGCCATCACGGACTGGCGCATGACAAATTGCTGATGGTGGAAATGATTGATCCACAAGGTAATCCTGACGGGCAATGTGCCGTCGCCATCGACAATATTGGCGCGGGAACCGGGGAGTGGGTGTTGCTGGTGAGTGGCAGTTCCGCCCGCCAGGCGCATAAAAGCGAAACGTCACCGGTCGATCTGTGCGTGATTGGCATCGTCGATGAGGTGGTGTCTGGCGGTCAGGTTATTTTCCACAAATAAGGCAGAACATCATGAATCAACAGGATATTGAACAGGTGGTGAAAGCGGTACTGCTGAAAATGCAAAGCAGTGGCACGCCGCCCGCCGCCGTTCATGAGATGGGCGTTTTCGCTTCCCTGGATGACGCCGTTGCGGCAGCCAAAATTGCCCAGCAAGGATTAAAAAGTGTGGCAATGCGCCAGTTGGCGATAACAGCCATTCGTGAAGCAGGCGAAAAACACGCCAGAGATTTAGCGGAACTTGCCGTCAGTGAAACCGGCATGGGTCGCGTCGAAGATAAATTTGCCAAAAACGTCGCCCAGGCGCGCGGCACACCAGGCGTTGAGTGCCTCTCTCCGCAGGTGCTGACGGGCGACAACGGCCTGACCCTAATTGAAAACGCGCCCTGGGGCGTGGTGGCTTCGGTGACGCCTTCCACTAACCCGGCGGCAACCGTAATTAACAACGCCATCAGCCTGATTGCCGCGGGCAACAGCGTCATTTTTGCCCCGCATCCGGCGGCGAAAAAAGTCTCCCAGCGCGCGATTACGCTGCTCAACCAGGCGATTGTTGCCGCAGGCGGGCCGGAAAATTTACTGGTTACCGTGGCAAACCCGGATATCGAAACCGCGCAACGCTTGTTCAAGTTTCCGGGCATCGGCCTTCTGGTGGTGACGGGCGGCGAAGCGGTAGTGGAAGCGGCGCGCAAACACACCAATAAACGCCTGATTGCCGCAGGTGCCGGTAACCCGCCTGTGGTGGTGGATGAAACCGCCGACCTCGCCCGTGCCGCTCAGTCCATCGTCAAAGGCGCCTCTTTCGATAACAACATCATCTGTGCCGATGAAAAGGTACTGATTGTTGTTGATAGCGTAGCCGATGAACTGATGTGTCTGATGGAAGGCCAGCACGCGGTGAAACTGACCACAGAGCAGGCGCAGCAGCTGCAACCGGTGTTGCTGAAAAATATCGACGAGCGCGGAAAAGGCTCCGTCAGCCGTGACTGGGTTGGTCGCGATGCAGGCAAAATCGCGGCGGCAATCGGCCTGAACGTCCCGTCAGAAACGCGATTGCTGTTTGTGGAAACCACCGCAGAACATCCGTTTGCCGTGACCGAACTGATGATGCCGGTGCTGCCCGTCGTGCGCGTCGCCAACGTGGCGGATGCCATTGCGCTGGCGGTGAAACTGGAAGGCGGTTGCCACCACACGGCGGCAATGCACTCGCGCAATATCGAGAACATGAACCAGATGGCAAACGCTATTGATACCAGCATTTTCGTCAAAAACGGACCGAGCATTGCCGGGCTGGGGCTGGGCGGGGAAGGTTGGACCACCATGACCATCACCACGCCAACCGGTGAAGGGGTAACCAGCGCGCGTACTTTTGTCCGTCTGCGTCGCTGTGTATTAGTCGATGCGTTTCGCATTGTTTAAGGAGTAACCGATGGCGCACGACGAACAATGGCTCACCCCGCGTTTGCAAACGGCGGCAACGCGGTGTAACCAGACGCCCGCCGCGACGGAATCTCCGCTGTGGCTGGGGGTGGATCTGGGCACCTGCGATGTGGTGTCGATGGTTGTCGATCGCGACGGTCAGCCGGTGGCGGTATGCCTCGACTGGGCCGATGTGGTCCGCGACGGCATCGTCTGGGATTTCTTCGGCGCTGTCACCATTGTTCGTCGCCATCTCGACACGCTTGAGCAGCAATTCGGTCGCCGTTTTAGCCATGCGGCGACCTCATTTCCTCCTGGTACGGACCCGCGTATATCCATCAACGTGCTGGAATCTGCCGGGCTGGAAGTGAGCCATGTGCTGGATGAGCCAACCGCCGTGGCGGATCTGCTGCAACTGGATAACGCAGGTGTAGTGGATATCGGCGGCGGCACTACCGGCATTGCCATCGTTAAGCAAGGCAAAGTGACGTACTCGGCGGATGAAGCCACCGGCGGACATCACATCTCTCTGACTCTCGCCGGAAATCGCCGTATTTCGCTGGAAGAGGCGGAGCAGTACAAGCGCGGACATGGTGAAGAGATTTGGCCCGCGGTGAAACCGGTGTACGAAAAAATGGCGGACATTGTCGCCCGGCATATTGAAGGGCAGGGCATTACTGATTTATGGCTGGCGGGCGGCTCCTGTATGCAACCGGGCGTGGCGGAACTGTTTCGCAAACAATTCCCGGTGTTACAGGTGCATCTACCGCAGCACAGTTTGTTTATGACCCCGCTGGCGATCGCCAGTAGTGGGCGAGAGAAAGCGGAGGGGATCTATGCAAAATGAATTGCAGACCGCGCTCTTTCAGGCGTTCGATACCCTGAATCTGCAACGGGTAAAAACATTTAGCGTCCCGCCTGCCACACTCTGCGGTCTGGGCGCAGTGAGCAGTTGCGGGCAGGAAGCACAAACGCGCGGGCTGAAACATTTGTTTGTGATGGCGGATGGCTTTTTGCATCAGTCGGGGATGACCGCCGGGCTGATTCGCAGTCTGACCGTCAAAGGTATCGCTATGACACTCTGGCCGTGTCCGGTGGGCGAACCGTGCATTACAGACGTGTGCGCAGCCGTGGCGCAGCTGCGTGAATCAGGCTGCGATGGTGTCATCGCGTTTGGCGGTGGCTCGGTGCTCGATGCAGCGAAAGCCGTAGCGTTGCTGGTGACGAATTCCGATAGCACGCTGGCAAAAATGTCAGAAACCAGCGTTCTGCAACCACGATTGCCGTTAATTGCCATTCCAACGACCGCCGGAACCGGCTCTGAAACGACTAACGTGACGGTGATTATCGATGCGGTAAGCGGGCGCAAACAGGTGTTAGCACATGCCTCGCTGATGCCGGATGTCGCGATTCTCGACGCTGCGCTAACCGAAGGCGTGCCGTCGCATGTCACGGCGATGACTGGCATCGATGCGTTAACTCACGCCATTGAAGCGTATAGCGCGCTGAACGCCACCCCATTTACCGACAGTCTGGCGATTGGCGCCATTGCGATGATTGGTCAATCGCTGCCGAAAGCGGTGGGCTACGGTCACGACCTTGCCGCGCGCGAGAGTATGTTGCTGGCTTCATGTATGGCGGGAATGGCGTTTTCTAGCGCCGGGCTTGGGTTATGCCACGCGATGGCGCATCAGCCAGGGGCGGCGCTGCATATTCCGCACGGTCTGGCGAACGCCATGTTGCTGCCAACGGTGATGGAATTTAACCGGATGGTTTGTCGCGAACGCTTTAGCCAGGTTGGTCGGGCGCTGCGAACTAAAAAATCCGACGATCGTGACGCTATTAATGCGGTAAGCGAGCTGATAGCGGAAGTTGGGATTGGTAAACGACTGGGCGATGTTGGTGCGACATCTGCGCATTACGGTGCATGGGCGCAGGCCGCGCAGGAAGATATTTGTCTGCGCAGCAACCCGCGTACCGCCAGCCTGGAGCAGATTGTCGGCCTGTACGCAGCGGCGCAATAAATGCCGGATGCGACGCTTGTCGCGTCTTATCCGGCCTGGGGGATTGCACATGTAGGGCGGATAAGGCGTTCACGCCGCATCCGCCAATGGTGCGGTGCAAGTGCCGGATGCGACGCTTGCCGCGTCTTATCCGGCCAGGGGGATTGCACATGTAGGGCGGATAAGGCGTTCACGCCGCATCCGCCAGTGGCGCGGTGCAAGTGCCGGATGCGATGCTTGTCGCGTCTTATCCGGTCTACAGGATTGCACATGTAGGGCGGATAAGGTGTTTACGCCGTATCCGCCAATAAATAACAACTAACAGGGAGTAAAGGCGATGGGAATTAACGAAATCATCATGTACATCATGATGTTCTTTATGCTGATAGCTGCCGTAGACAGGATCCTGTCGCAGTTCGGCGGTTCTGCACGTTTCCTCGGTAAGTTCGGTAAAAGTATCGAAGGATCCGGCGGGCAGTTCGAAGAAGGCTTTATGGCAATGGGCGCTCTGGGCCTGGCGATGGTCGGTATGACCGCGCTGGCACCGGTACTGGCCCACGTACTCGGGCCGGTGATCATCCCGGTTTACGAAATGCTCGGCGCCAACCCGTCGATGTTCGCCGGAACGCTGCTGGCGTGCGATATGGGCGGCTTCTTCCTCGCCAAAGAGCTGGCGGGCGGCGACGTAGCAGCGTGGCTATACTCTGGGTTAATTCTCGGGTCGATGATGGGGCCAACGATTGTGTTTTCCATTCCGGTGGCGCTCGGCATTATCGAACCTTCTGACCGTCGTTATCTGGCGCTCGGTGTGCTGGCCGGCATTGTGACCATTCCAATTGGCTGTATTGCTGGTGGTCTGGTAGCTATGTATTCCGGCGTACAAATCAACGGCCAGCCTGTGGAATTCACCTTTGCCCTGATCCTGATGAACATGATCCCGGTACTGATCGTCGCGGTACTGGTGGCGCTGGGGCTGAAATTCATCCCGGAAAAAATGATCAACGGCTTCCAGATCTTCGCCAAATTCCTCGTTGCATTGATTACCCTCGGCCTTGCTGCCGCGGTGGTGAAATTCCTGCTTGGCTGGGAACTGATCCCGGGCCTGGATCCGATCTTCATGGCCCCTGGCGATAAACCAGGTGAGGTGATGCGCGCCATTGAAGTTATCGGTTCTATCTCCTGCGTGCTGTTAGGGGCATATCCGATGGTGCTGTTGCTGACCCGCTGGTTTGAAAAACCGCTGATGAGCGTCGGTAAAGTGCTGAATATGAACAATATCGCGGCAGCTGGCATGGTGGCAACGCTTGCTAACAACATCCCGATGTTCGGCATGATGAAGCAGATGGATACCCGCGGCAAAGTCATCAACTGCGCCTTCGCCGTTTCCGCTGCTTTCGCCCTGGGCGACCACTTAGGCTTCGCCGCTGCCAACATGAACGCCATGATCTTCCCGATGATTGTCGGCAAATTGATCGGCGGCGTTACGGCGATTGGCGTGGCGATGATGCTGGTACCAAAAGAAGACGCGACTGCGGCTAAAGCCGAAGTGGAGGCGCAATCGTGAACACTCGCCAGCTACTAAGCGTCGGTATCGATATCGGCACCACCACCACCCAGGTGATTTTCTCCCACCTGGAGCTGGTTAACCGTGCGGCGGTGTCGCAGGTGCCGCGCTACGAATTCATCAAACGCGAAATTAGCTGGCAAAGCCCGGTGTTCTTTACCCCTGTCGATAAACAGGGCGGTTTAAAAGAAGCGGAGCTGAAAACTTTAATCCTCGAGCAATATCAGGCTGCGGGCATTGCACCGGAAAGTGTTGATTCTGGTGCCATCATCATCACCGGCGAAAGTGCAAAAACCCGCAATGCTCGTCCGGCGGTAATGACGCTCTCTCAGTCATTGGGCGATTTTGTCGTCGCCAGCGCGGGACCGCATCTCGAATCGGTGATTGCCGGTCACGGTGCCGGGGCGCAAACCCTTTCTGCACAACGGCTGTGTCGGGTATTGAATATCGACATCGGCGGTGGCACCGCGAACTACGCCCTGTTCGACGCCGGAAAAATCAGTGGTACTGCCTGCCTCAATGTCGGCGGTCGCCTGCTGGAAACCGACAGCCAGGGACGCGTGGTTTACGCCCATAAACCGGGGCAGATGATTGTGGATGAGTGCTTCGGTGCAGGCACTGACGCCCGTTCGCTGACTGGCGCGCAGCTGGTGCAGGTTACCCGACGAATGGCGGCGCTAATTGTCGAAGTGATTGACGGAACGCTCTCGCCGCTCGCGCAGGCATTGATGCAAACCGGTCTGCTGCCCGCAGGTGTTACGCCCGAAATCATTACGCTTTCTGGCGGCGTGGGCGAATGTTATCGCCACCAGCCCGCCGATCCGTTCTGTTTTGCCGATATTGGCCCGCTTCTGGCAACGGCGCTGCATGACCATCCGCGCCTGCGTGAGATGAACGTGCAGTTTCCGGCGCAAACCGTGCGCGCCACGGTGATTGGCGCGGGCGCACATACTCTTTCGCTCTCTGGCAGCACAATCTGGCTGGAGGGCGTACAACTGCCGCTGCGTAATTTGCCGGTGGCGATCCCAATTGATGAAACGGATCTGGTGAATGCCTGGCAACAGGCGCTGATTCAGCTGGATCTTGATCCCAAAACTGACGCGTACGTGCTGGCGCTTCCCGCCTCGCTGCCTGTGCGTTACGCCGCGGTACTGACGGTCATCAACGCGCTGGTCGATTTCGTCGCGCGTTTTCCGAATCCGCATCCCCTGCTGGTGGTGGCCGGGCAGGACTTTGGTAAAGCTCTGGGCATGTTGTTGCGCCCACAGCTACAACAACTCCCGTTGGCAGTCATTGACGAAGTGATTGTCCGCGCGGGGGACTATATCGACATTGGTACGCCTCTTTTTGGCGGATCGGTTGTGCCGGTGACGGTGAAATCACTCGCATTTCCTTCCTGAGGGAACGACTTATGAAACTAAAGACCACATTGTTCGGCAATGTATATCAGTTTAAGGATGTAAAAGAGGTGCTGGCTAAAGCCAACGAACTGCGTTCGGGGGATGTGCTGGCGGGCGTTGCAGCGGCAAGCTCACAGGAGCGCGTGGCGGCAAAGCAGGTGTTGTCGGAAATGACCGTAGCGGACATCCGCAATAATCCGGTGATTGCCTATGAAGATGACTGCGTTACGCGGCTGATTCAGGACGACGTTAACGAAACGGCCTACAACCAGATTAAAAACTGGAGCATCAGCGAACTGCGTGAGTATGTGCTGAGCGACGAAACCAGCGTGGACGACATTGCCTTTACCCGCAAAGGGCTGACCTCGGAAGTGGTCGCGGCGGTAGCGAAGATTTGCTCCAACGCGGACCTGATCTACGGCGCGAAGAAAATGCCGGTTATCAAAAAGGCCAATACCACCATCGGTATTCCGGGCACCTTTAGCGCCCGTTTGCAGCCGAACGATACCCGTGACGACGTGCAAAGTATCGCCGCGCAAATCTACGAAGGGCTTTCCTTCGGGGTGGGCGATGCGGTGATCGGCGTTAACCCAGTGACTGACGACGTGGAAAACTTAAGCCGCGTGTTGGATACCATCTATGGCGTGATCGACAAATACAACATTCCGACCCAGGGCTGCGTGCTGGCGCACGTCACTACCCAGATTGAAGCGATTCGTCGCGCCGCGCCGGGCGGGCTGATTTTCCAGAGTATTTGCGGCAGCGAAAAAGGGCTGAAAGAGTTTGGCGTGGAACTTGCGATGCTTGATGAAGCGCGCGCAGTGGGCGCGGAGTTCAACCGTATCGCCGGGGAAAACTGCCTCTACTTCGAAACCGGACAAGGTTCTGCGCTGTCCGCAGGTGCTAACTTCGGCGCTGACCAGGTGACGATGGAAGCGCGTAACTATGGGCTGGCGCGTCATTACGATCCGTTTATCGTCAACACCGTGGTCGGCTTTATTGGGCCGGAGTATCTCTACAACGACCGCCAGATTATTCGTGCGGGCTTAGAAGATCACTTTATGGGCAAGCTGAGCGGCATCTCTATGGGCTGTGACTGCTGCTACACCAACCACGCTGACGCTGACCAGAACCTCAACGAAAACCTGATGATCCTGCTCGCCACCGCAGGCTGCAACTACATCATGGGGATGCCGCTGGGCGATGACATCATGCTCAACTACCAGACCACGGCCTTCCACGACACTGCCACTGTGCGTCAGTTACTCAACCTGCGTCCGTCACCGGAGTTTGAACGCTGGCTGGAAAGCATGGGCATTATGGCAAACGGTCGCCTGACCAAACGGGCGGGCGATCCGTCACTGTTCTTCTGATGACGCGGAGATAACACATCATGGATCAAAAACAGATTGAAGAAATTGTACGCAGCGTGATGGCGTCAATGGGACAAGCAGCCCCCGCGCCATCAGAAGCCAAATGCACCACCACAGCCTGTTCGGCACCGGTGACCTCGGAAAGCTGTGTGCTGGATTTAGGTTCCGCTGAAGCGAAGGCGTGGATTGGCGTTGAAAATCCGCATCGCGCAGACGTATTAACAGAACTGCGCCGCAGCACAGTGGCCCGCGTCTGTACCGGTCGTGCTGGTCCGCGTCCGCGTACCCAGGCGCTGCTGCGTTTCCTGGCCGATCACTCCCGTTCGAAAGATACCGTACTGAAAGAAGTGCCGGCTGAGTGGGTGAAAGCGCAGGGCTTGCTGGAAGTGCGCTCTGAAATTAGCGACAAAAATCTCTACCTGACTCGCCCGGATATGGGTCGCCGCCTGTGTGCAGAAGCGGTTGAAGCCCTGAAATCACAGTGTGTCGCCAGTCCGGACGTACAGGTCGTTATTTCTGATGGCCTGTCTACTGACGCGATCACCGTGAACTATGAAGAGATCCTGCCACCGCTGATGGCGGGCCTGAAACAGGCTGGTTTGAAAGTCGGCACGCCGTTCTTTGTGCGTTACGGTCGCGTGAAAATTGAAGATCAGATCGGTGAGATCCTCGGCGCGAAAGTGGTGATCCTGCTGGTGGGCGAACGCCCGGGGTTAGGGCAGTCAGAAAGTCTTTCCTGCTACGCCGTTTACTCACCGCGTATGGCGACCACCGTTGAGGCCGATCGCACCTGTATCTCTAACATTCACCAGGGCGGCACGCCGCCAGTTGAAGCCGCAGCAGTTATTGTGGATTTGGCGAAACGTATGCTGGAGCAGAAAGCATCCGGCATCAACATGACCCGATAAGGAGGCATCATGCCAGCTTTAGATTTGATTCGACCGTCGGTCACCGCCATGCGGGTGATTGCCTCCGTTAACGCCGATTTTGCGCGTGAGCTGAAATTGCCGCCGCATATTCGTAGCCTTGGGCTGATTTCCGCCGACTCCGATGACGTCACCTACATTGCCGCTGATGAAGCGACCAAACAGGCGATGGTGGAAGTGGTGTATGGCCGCTCGCTGTATGCAGGAGCCGCACACGGCCCGTCACCGACTGCCGGTGAAGTGCTGATTATGCTGGGCGGGCCAAACCCGGCGGAAGTGCGTGCTGGTCTGGATGCAATGGTTGCGCATATTGAAAACGGTGCGGCCTTCCAGTGGGCCAACGATGCGCAAGATACGGCATTCCTTGCACATGTGGTTTCGCGCACTGGTTCTTATCTCTCTTCCACTGCGGGTATTACGCTTGGCGATCCGATGGCGTATCTGGTGGCGCCGCCGCTGGAAGCGACTTATGGCATTGATGCAGCGTTAAAATCTGCCGACGTACAGCTGGTGACTTATGTCCCGCCGCCGTCAGAAACCAACTATTCCGCCGCATTCTTAACGGGAAGCCAGGCGGCGTGTAAAGCGGCCTGTAATGCCTTTACCGATGCAGTGCTGGAAATCGCGCGGAATCCAATCCAGCGTGCGTAACGGAGGTTGCCGATGATCAATGCACTGGGATTGCTGGAAGTGGACGGCATGGTCGCAGCAATCGATGCGGCGGATGCGATGCTGAAAGCGGCCAACGTACGTCTGCTCAGTCATGAAGTACTTGACCCTGGTAGGTTGACGCTGGTGGTGGAAGGCGATCTGGCGGCGTGTCGTGCGGCGCTGGACGCAGGTTGTGCTGCTGCGATGCGTACCGGGCGCGTCATTAGCCGCAAGGAGATCGGTCGGCCAGACGATGACACCCAGTGGCTGGTTACTGGCTTTAACCGCCAGCCGAAGCAAGCTGTAAAGGAACCCTGCGTGCCAGCTATCGTTGCGGAATCTGCTGACGAGTTGTTGGCGCTGTTAACATCAGTACGTCAGGGAATGACGGCAGGAGAAGTGGCTGCCCACTTTGGCTGGCCGTTGGAAAAAGCCAGAAATGCGCTCGAACAGCTCTTTTCTGCCGGGACGTTGCGTAAACGCAGTAGCCGTTATCGTCTCAAGCCCCATTAATCTGTCGGAGGTGCCGGGTGTCATATAACACCCGGCATTAACATCATGAAAAAGCCCCGTACAGCTAATTTGCACCATCTTTATCATGAACCCTTATCTGAAAACCTGAAGCTTACGCCGAAGGTCGAAGTGGATAATGTTCATCAACGACAGACAACGGATGTCTATGAACATGCTTTGACGATTACCGCCTGGCAGCAGATTTACGATCAGCTGCATCCGGGCAAGTTTCATGGTGAATTTACGGAAATTCTGCTTGATGATATTCAGGTTTTCCGTGAATACACTGGTCTGGCACTGCGTCAGTCGTGCCTGGTCTGGCCGAACTCTTTCTGGTTTGGTATTCCGGCGACACGCGGCGAACAGGGATTTATCGGCTCACAATGCCTGGGAAGCGCGGAAATTGCCACACGCCCTGGCGGCACCGAGTTTGAGCTGAGTACACCGGATGATTATACGATCCTTGGCGTAGTGCTTTCTGAAGATGTCATTACCCGGCAGGCTAACTTTTTGCATAACCCGGAAAGGGTGCTGCATATGTTACGTAACCAGTCGGCGCTGGAAGTGAAAGAGCAGCATAAAGCCGCGCTGTGGGGCTTTGTCCAACAGGCGCTGGCGACATTTTGCGAGAGCCCGGAGAATCTTCATCAGCCTGAGGTGCGTAAAGTGCTGGGGGATAATTTGCTGATGGCGATGGGGGCGATGCTGGAAGAAGCGCAACCAATGGTGACAGCGGAAAGTATTAGTCATCAGAGTTACCGACGTTTGCTTTCCCGCGCCCGTGAATATGTGCTGGAAAACATGTCCGAACCGGTAACCGTACTGGACTTGTGTAATCAACTGCACGTCAGCCGCCGCACGCTACAAAACGCATTTCACGCTATTTTGGGCATTGGCCCGAATGCGTGGCTAAAACGCATTCGCCTGAACGCCGTGCGCCGTGAACTGATTAGTCCGTGGTCGCAAAGTATGACGGTAAAAGACGCCGCCATGCAGTGGGGATTCTGGCATCTGGGGCAATTCGCCACGGATTATCAGCAACTGTTTGCCGAGAAGCCGTCACTGACGCTGCATCAGCGGATGCAGGAGTTGGGATGAGGGAGTTACACCCAATCCCTGACCTTAATAAACTCACTCAACGCCGCTTCCGGGCTGCCTGCTTCTGGCTGATAATCATACTCCCAGCGTACCAGTGGCGGCATCGACATCAGAATAGACTCGGTGCGCCCGCCGGTTTGTAAACCAAACAGCGTCCCGCGATCCCATACCAGGTTGAACTCGACATAGCGCCCGCGGCGGTACAACTGGAAATTGCGCTCGCGTTCGCCGTATTCCATTGCTTTACGCCGTTCAACAATCGGTAAGTAAGCGTCGGTGTAGCCTTTGCCTACCGCCTGCATAAAGGCAAAACAGTGGTCGAAATCTGGCGTGTTCAGATCATCAAAGAACAGCCCGCCAATGCCGCGCTGTTCGTTGCGATGTTTGAGGTAGAAGTAATCGTCGCACCACTTTTTGTAACGGGGATAAACGTCTTCACCAAATGGCAGGCACAGGTCACGGGCGGTGCGATGCCAGTGAATGGCGTCTTCTTCAAAACCATAGAATGGAGTTAAGTCGAAGCCGCCGCCAAACCACCAGACGGGATCGGCACCCGGTTTTTCGGCAATAAAAAACCGCACATTCGCGTGGCTGGTGGGAACGTACGGATTATGCGGATGCACTACCAGCGATACGCCCATCGCCTCGAAACTGCGCCCGGCAAGTTCCGGGCGATGAGCGGTCGCGGAAGCGGGCATCGCGTTGCCGTGGACGTGAGAAAAGTTGACGCCCGCCTGTTCGAAAACACCACCATTACGCAACACCCGACTACGCCCGCCGCCACCAGCTTCACGTTGCCAGCTATCTTCGACAAACTCTGCGCCATCTACGGCGGCCAGTTGCTGGCAAATTGTATCCTGAAGGTCGAGGAGGAACTGTCTAACCTGGTGTGCGTCGGGTTTCATAACTTACCGCTTTTTCGAGTGTGCTTTCTGGTTATCAAACCAGTGGAAATAACTGATCACGCCTTCAGCAATCGCTGTGGCGATTTTCTGACGAAACGCCGCCGTGCCTAATAGCCGTTCTTCTTCCGGGTTGGTGATAAACGAAGTTTCCACCAGCACCGAAGGAACCGACGGTGATTTCAACACCACAAATGCCGCTTGTTCGGTGTTGCGGCTGTGCAGTTTATGCACCGGCTTAATCTTCTTCAGAATATGCGAGCCGAGCGTCAGACTATTTTTAATGGTATCTGTTTGCACCAGATCAAACAGCACTTGTTGCAATAGGTGATCCCTGTCGGTCGCCTTTTTCCCGGCAACTTCATCAGCACGGTTTTCGCGTTCCGACAAATATTTTGCCATCGCGCTACTTGCGCCACGGTTAGAGAGGGCAAAGACCGATGCACCGGCAGCTTTCGGGTTGGTAAAGCCGTCGGCGTGAATTGACATAAACAGGTCAGCGCCATGTTTATGGGCGATTTCAACGCGATCGTACAGTGGAATAAAGGTATCGCCAGAACGCGTCAGCCGTGCATCAATGCCATGATTGCGCAAAATTGAACGGACGTTTTTGGCGATTGCCAGCACCACGTGTTTTTCTTTTGACCCGTTGCGGCCAATCGCCCCGGTATCAATCCCGCCGTGACCCGGATCGAGAACGACTATCCGCTTGCCCCCAGCTTTTTTGGCTTTCGGCTTAGTGTGTCCGTTGCTGGTTTTTAAAGGTTCTTCTTTGGCGATGGCTTGTGACATTCCTGACAACGTCAGGGCAGCCAATCCGGCTTTCAGCACCTGGCGGCGCGAAGTGAGTGTTTTTAGTGGTTTAAAAGTGCTCATACGGCCTGAGTTGTAATAATGAAGTTCCAGATGTTATATCGTATCGCGTAATCCGTTACGACGGTTTGCTGGTGAGAATTGTTTTACTTTTCATTTCAATAAATGACAACGCGTCATTATGCCACTTTTTCAACCGATTTTCGTCAGATATTGGCTAATTCGGTCGTTCACGCCATAATCACCCTTTTAACCCCCAAAAAGGTAACTCATACCATGGAGATACGCGTATTTCGCCAGGAAGATTTCGAAGAGGTCATCACCCTTTGGGAGCGTTGCGACTTGCTGCGTCCGTGGAACGATCCGGAAATGGACATCGAACGCAAGATGAACCATGACGTCAGTTTGTTCCTGGTCGCGGAAGTGAATGGTGAAGTGGTGGGAACGGTGATGGGCGGTTATGACGGGCATCGTGGGTCTGCTTATTATCTTGGCGTGCATCCGGAGTTTCGCGGGCGCGGCATTGCTAACGCCTTGCTTAATCGGCTGGAGAAAAAGCTGATTGCCCGCGGTTGCCCGAAAATTCAGATCAACGTGCCGGAAGACAATGACATGGTGCTCGGAATGTACGAACGCCTGGGATATGAACACGCTGATGTGCTGAGTCTGGGTAAGCGTTTGATTGAAGATGAAGAGTACTGAGTTTCATCCTGTCCATTATGATGCGCACGGACGCCTGCGTTTACCTTTTCTCTTCTGGCTTGTGCTACTGCTTCAGGCGCGAACCTGGGTGCTGTTTGTGATTGCCGGTGCGTCGCGTGAGCAGGGTACTGCGCTGCTGAATCTGTTTTATCCCGATCATGATAATTTCTGGCTGGGGTTAATTCCCGGCATTCCAGCAGTGCTGGCGTTTTTGCTGAGTGGTCGGCGGGCGACGTTTCCCCGTATCTGGCATGGGCTCTATTTTCTGTTGCTGTTGGCGCAAGTGGTTTTACTTTGCTGGCAACCGTGGCTGTGGCTGAACGGTGAATCGGTTAGCGGAATCGGTCTGGCGCTGGTAGTGGCGGATATTGTGGCGTTAATCTGGCTGCTGACTAATCGACGTTTACGCGCTTGTTTTAATGAAGAAAAAGAATAACGCAGTGGTGCGCTTTGTTTATGCCGGATGCGGCGTGAACGCCTTATCCGGCCTACAAAACATCGAAAATTCAAGATATTGCAGGAAAAAGCAGGCCTGATAAGCGTAGCGCATCAGGCAATTTTGTGTTTGTCATCTACCTCTAACGGCACTTTTTTGCAAATTTGCACTCCAAGCAACGTTATTGAATAACCAAAGGAAGTGAGATGAAATCGCTGCGTTTAATGTTATGCGCTATGCCGTTGATGCTGACCGGCTGTTCCACTATGTCGTCAGTTAACTGGTCTGCCGCTAATCCGTGGAACTGGTTTGGTTCATCTACCAAAGTGAGCGAGCAGGGCGTGGGTGAATTAACGGCGTCCACACCATTACAAGAACAAGCTATTGCCGATGCGCTTGATGGTGATTATCGCCTGCGCAGCGGAATGAAAACCGCTAACGGTAATGTAGTGCGCTTTTTTGAAGTGATGAAAGGCGACAGCGTGGCGATGGTCATCAATGGTGATCAAGGTACAATCAGCCGCATTGACGTTTCAGATAGCGATATTCCTGCGGACTCCGGTGTTAAAATCGGTACACCGTTTAGCGACCTTTACAGCAAAGCATTTGGCAATTGCCAAAAAGCAGATGGTGATGATCGTGCTGTCGAATGTAAAGCTGAAGGCAGTCAACATATTAGCTACCAGTTCAGCGGTGAATGGAGTGGTCCTGAAGGGTTAATGCCTTCGGACGATACCTTGAAAAACTGGAAAGTCAGTAAAATTATCTGGCGACGTTAATTTGCGTCTGAGCAAACCGCTAATCACAAAAAACACGTAAAATAGCGCCCAACAATGCCACGGATTGCGTGGCATTATTATTTTCAGGAGGAACAATGTCTCAGGTTCAGAGTGGCATTTTGCCAGAACATTGCCGCGCGGCGATTTGGATCGAAGCCAACGTAAAAGGGGAAGTTGATGCCCTGCGTGCGGCCAGTAAAACATTTGCCGACAAACTGGCAACTTTTGAAGCGAAATTCCCGGACGCACATCTTGGTGCAGTCGTTGCCTTTGGTAACAACACCTGGCGTGCTCTGAGCGGCGGCGTTGGTGCCGAAGAGCTGAAAGATTTTCCGGGCTACGGCAAAGGTCTTGCGCCGACCACTCAGTTCGATGTGTTAATCCACATTCTTTCTCTGCGTCATGACGTAAACTTTTCTGTCGCTCAGGCAGCGATGGAAGCCTTTGGCGACTGCATTGAAGTGAAAGAAGAGATCCACGGCTTTCGTTGGGTGGAAGAGCGTGACCTGAGCGGCTTTGTTGACGGCACAGAAAACCCAGCGGGTGAAGAGACGCGTCGCGAAGTGGCGGTTATTAAAGACGGCGTGGATGCGGGCGGCAGCTATGTGTTTGTGCAGCGTTGGGAGCACAACCTGAAGCAACTCAACCGGATGAGCATTCACGATCAGGAGATGATGATCGGCCGTACCAAAGAAGCCAACGAAGAGATTGATGGCGACGAACGTCCGGAAACTTCTCACCTGACCCGTGTTGATCTGAAAGAAGATGGTAAAGGACTGAAGATTGTTCGCCAGAGCCTGCCGTACGGCACCGCCAGTGGCACGCACGGTCTGTACTTCTGCGCCTACTGTGCGCGTCTGCATAACATTGAGCAGCAACTGCTGAGCATGTTTGGCGATACCGATGGTAAGCGTGATGCGATGTTGCGTTTTACCAAACCGGTCACTGGCGGCTACTACTTCGCGCCGTCGCTGGACAAGTTGATGGCGTTGTAAGCGTTTCTGATTCGATGATTAAAGGCCAGCCAATAGCATTACTGACTGGCCTCAGATTGTTGATAAAGTACGCGTTGTACACGCCGGATGCGACGTAAACGTCTTATCCGGCCTACAAATCGTGCGAATTCAATACATTGCAGGGGCCGCGTAGGCCTGATAAGCGTAGCGCATCAGGCAGTATTGCGTTTGTCAGCAGTCTCAGGCCAGCCAGTAACAAAACTGACTGGCCTTTTTATTACTTCTGCTTTAACGCCGCATACACCTGATCAACTACCCAACCATAAGTTGCAATCGGTAACTGACCGCTTTCGAATATATTGGGATTTTTTTGTGGATCGGCAACTGGCGAATGGGGCTTGTTGCTTAACATCACAATCGCCATATGATTGACCGGATCGATAACGGTTACCGTCCCTGTCCAGCCAGTGTGACCGTAGGTTTGCGGGCTTGCCAGCGTGCCAAACGTCGGCGTCATGGTGGCATTACCATTCACGCGCCAGCCAAGGCCAAAAGTGGCGTCCTCCTTTGAGCTGGTGGTGAACATCTTCACCGTTTCCGCACTGAACAGCTTCACATCGCCATAGCCACCGCCGTTCAGCATCGTTTGCATTAACACCGCAATATCGCCGGTATTGGAAAACAAACCTGCGTGTCCGGAAACGCCGCCCATCGAATAGAACGCTTTTTCATCGTGCACCTGACCCCAGATAGTGGAGGTGCGGATATTCGGAAAGTGGATCACGCCATCGCGGGTATTGCCGTTCAGTTCCGTCGCGGCAATTTGCTGCGGTTTAAAGCCTTTCAGCAGCGGGTTAAATACCGTATGCGTCAGGCCGAGCGGGCGATAAATCGACTCTTCAACATAGCGGTCAAGCGGCTGACCGGTAACCGACTCGACGATAAATCCAAGCAGCATATAATCGACATCGCTGTAGATATGCTTGCTGCCGGGCTGATACTCCAGCGGCGTGCGCTTGATCATCTCCAGCGTCTGGCCTTTATCCTGCGAATATTACGCGCCAGCGACCGCTTTATTCGGGTATTGTGGGTCCGCCGGGAAACCGCCGCTGTGATGCAGCAGATCAGAAATCCGCAGCGTGTTTTTGCCTTTGATGGTGTCATTTGGACTGTCGGCAAACCCTGGAATATATTTCGCAATCAGATCGTCAGGATGCAGTTTGCCTTCGCTCATCAGCTTTTGCAGAGCGAAGTTAGTGGCGTACATTTTGGTATTTGAGGCCAGGTCATACAGCGTCTCGGTGGTGGCTTTTACAGGCTGCGCCATCAACACGCTGCCATCGTACTTTTTCGCCATCCCCCAGGCTTTGCGATACACAATCTGATTATCTTTAATAATCAGTAGGTTTACGCCAGGATAACCGGCATCAACTTGCTGGTTAATCCAGCGATCCATCTGGTTAAGCCGTTCGACATTGAACCCTGCTTTCTCTGGCGAACTTTCTGTCAGAACAGGGTATTTTGCGGCGCTGGCGCTACAGCTGACAGCCAGCAGAGAAAGATAGAGCATTGTCCGTTTCATAATCAGTCCAGATTGACGTTACGGCAGCCAAAGAGCGTGGTGAAAATAAATCCACTAACCCATGCCACCAGAATCCCACCTGCATATACCGCCATTGCCGGAAGGATACCTTGAGCGGAAGTCATCAGCGGCAGCGCCACCAGGCCAGACGGTCCGAAGGCGCTGTTTAAGCCCATTGGCAGACCCCACCAGGCTATCAGCCCGATAAACAAACCGCCCGCCGCGCCGCCTAAACAGGCGGTAACAAACGGCTTCATGCGGGGCAGGGTGACGCCGTAAATCAACGGTTCACCAACGCCCAGCAGGCCGGGAATTATCGCCCCGCGCACCTGACTGCGTAGTGCACTGTGCGGTTGCGCCCGCCAGTAGAGCGCCATCGCCGCGCCCACCTGGCCCGCGCCCGCCATCGAAAGGATGGGAAATAAGCTGTTGAACCCCTGACTGTCCATTAAAGCCAGATAAACAGGAATGAAGCCCTGATGCACGCCAAACACCACGGCGATCAGGAACAGCCCGGCTAAAACCGCACAACCGAGCGGATTACTGTTCAGGTGCATAAACAGCCACGACATACCTTCGAATAACCAGCCGCCCAGCGGCATAATGATCAGGTACGCAAGCGTAGCGGTGATCAACAGAGTGATTAACGAGGTCAGCAGCATGTCGAGATCGTCCGGCATAAAGCGGTGCACCATGCCTTCAATGCGGGCGCAGGCCCAGGCGGCAATCAACACGCCGATAATATTGCCGCGCGGATCGATGGGTAGACCGAAGAAATCGTGAAATCCGGCGTAGTAACCAGTAGTGGCAGCAGGGTTATAACCGAGCAAAAAGAGCGCGGCGATAATTGCGCCATTGACGCCCGTGCCGCCGAACGCCTGGGCCGCGTTATAGCCCACCAGAATTACCAGGAAGGTGAACAAGCCTTTGCTGAACACCTTCATAAAATTCAGCGCATCGGGCAGCGTTCCCTGAGCATCTGCCGGAACATGCATCACCGTGGCGATTAGCGTCGCTATCCCCAGCAACAGACCCGCAGCAATAAAACCGGGGATCAGCGGCGTAAAGATGGTGGCGAATTTGGCGAGAAATTGTTGCACGCCGGAAGTTTGTCTGGCTTTTAACTGGCGTTTATTCTGGGCGGCGATCTCCGCGGCATCCTGTATCGGTGCTTCGCCCAGCAACTCGCTCATGGCTTTTGCGGCACGATGCGCTTTGCCCGGCCCAAAAACCACCTGCACCTGATCGCTGGTCAAAATGACGCCCTTTACGCCTTCCAGGGTTTTGATATCGGGATCAACCAGTGAACTGTCATGTACACCCAGACGCAGACGCGTCATACAGTTACCACAGCTGGCGATGTTACCCGGGCCACCGACCCGGGTAAGAATGGTTTTCAGAAGTTCACAGCTGATCTCTTTAGCCATGGGTTATTCCTTTTCCAGAGCTTTGCGAATAAAGCCGCCGTGTTGATCCAGGCGTTTTTTAGCTTCTGCGGCATCGAGATTTTTCAGCACCATCACAATAGCCGTTTTACAATGGCGGTCGCAGGCAACCAATGCCGCTTCCGCTTGTTCGGCATTACATCCGGTGGCGTTTTTGACGATATTGACCTGGCGCACATGCAGTTTTTCGTTGGTAGCGACCACATCGACCATCAGGTTGCCGAACACTTTGCCAGATTTAATCATCAGCCCGGTGGAGAGCATATTGAGTACCAGTTTCTGCGCCGTACCCGCTTTCATCCGCGAAGAACCGGTAACCACTTCGGCACCAACCACCGGCGTAATGGCAAACTCTGCGGCGGTTGAAACAGCACTCCCCGGATTACAGGAAATTCCCACCGTGCGGCAGCCGAGTTGACGCGCGTAATCCAGCCCGGCAATTACATACGGCGTGCGTCCGCTGGCAGCAATACCGACCACCACATCCTGCGCGGTTAAGCCGATGTTTTTCAGATCGTTAACGCCGCCTTCCCGGTTATCTTCCGCGCCTTCAACTGCGTGCTGAATGGCATATTCGCCGCCCGCAATCAAACCAACTACCAGACCCGGTTTCACGCCGTAGGTCGGCGGACATTCACTGGCATCAAGAATACCCAGACGACCAGAGGTTCCCGCACCGATGTAAATCAGACGGCCGCCGCTGCTCACCTGGGCGTGAATAACATCAATCGCCGCTGCAATATCCGGCAGTACGCGCTCAACGGCGAGTGGTACGGTTTTATCTTCATCGTTGATAATCCGGCACATTTCCAGCGTCGAAACGCGGTCAATTTCAGCCGAGGCGGCATTCGAGCCTTCGGTAATCATCTTTTCAAGTTGCATCAGTGGTGACCTTAGTATTCACAATCAAATAATTGCAGATTGATGGAATCATATATCTCGATTTGTTAGTTTTAAAGGAATCATTGAGTCTGAAATTACAGAGTGTGAAGAGCGTCAAAGGGCAAAAACCGTGTGCTATGCTGCGCGCAGGATGTGGTGAGGGAGTGGAAGATGTTGTACCTGACAAAATTACGCAATGCAGAAAGTGACTTTACTGAAAATGAGCAAAAGATAGCCGACTTTCTGCAAGCCAGGGTGAGCGAACTGAAATCCGTCTCTTCGCGCAAGATGGCGAAACAGCTCGGCATCAGTCAGTCGAGTATTGTGAAGTTTGCCCAGAAGCTCGGCGCACAAGGATTTACTGAATTGCGTATGGCGTTAATTGGCGAATACAGTGCCAGCCGGGAGAAAACGAATGCCACGGCGCTGCACCTGCACAGTTCGATTACCAGTGATGATTCGCTGGAAGTGATTGCCCGCAAACTGAATCGCGAAAAAGAGCTGGCGCTGGAACAGACCTGCGCGTTGTTCGACTACGCGCGGCTGCAAAAAATCATTGAGGTCATCAGTAAAGCACCGTTTATCCAGATAACGGGCCTGGGCGGGTCGGCGCTGGTGGGGCGCGATCTGTCGTTCAAACTGATGAAAATTGGCTATCGCGTGGCCTGTGAAGCCGACACACACGTACAAGCCACCGTTTCCCAGGCGCTAAAAAAAGGCGATGTACAAATCGCTATCTCTTACAGCGGCAGTAAAAAAGAGATTGTGCTGTGCGCCGAGGCAGCGCGAAAGCAGGGGGCAACGGTGATTGCCATTACTTCTCTGACTGACTCTCCGCTGCGGCGGCTGGCGCATTTCACGCTCGATACCGTTTCCGGCGAAACCGAATGGCGTAGCTCGTCGATGTCCACCCGCACGGCGCAAAATTCTGTTACCGATTTACTGTTTGTTGGCCTTGTGCAACTCAATGATGTGGAGTCATTGAAAATGATTGAGCGCAGCAGTGAGCTAACACAACGCCTGAAATGATGCATAAAGCAGCGACTGGATTGAGATTTTCCTGAATTAGTGAGCTGATACGCAGCAATATTTTGTTTATCCTGTATTTTCAGAGGGAATGGAGTGTAACGCTCTGTATTAACAAGGAGAGCATTAAAATGGGTAAACTCACGGGCAAGACAGCACTGATTACAGGCGCATTGCAGGGAATTGGCGAAGGAATTGCCAGAACTTTTGCACGTCATGGCGCGAATCTAATCTTGCTGGATATCTCCCCTGAGATCGAAAAGCTGGCGGACGAACTGTGTGGTCGTGGTCATCGCTGTACGGCGGTTGTCGCCGATGTGCGTGACCCGGCGTCGGTAGCCGCTGCTATCAAGCGCGCGAAGGAAAAAGAAGGGCGCATTGATATCCTGGTGAATAACGCAGGCGTTTGTCGCCTGGGCAGTTTCCTCGATATGAGCGATGACGATCGCGATTTCCATATTGATATCAATATTAAAGGCGTATGGAACGTCACAAAGGCGGTGCTGCCGGAGATGATTGCCCGCAAAGATGGCCGCATTGTGATGATGTCTTCGGTCACTGGCGATATGGTGGCCGATCCTGGCGAAACGGCGTATGCCTTAACGAAAGCGGCGATTGTTGGCCTGACTAAATCGCTGGCGGTGGAGTACGCGCAGTCTGGTATTCGCGTAAATGCGATTTGTCCGGGCTACGTGCGCACGCCAATGGCGGAAAGTATTGCCCGTCAGTCGAACCCGGAAGATCCAGAATCGGTGTTGACTGAAATGGCAAAAGCAATCCCGATGCGTCGCCTCGCCGATCCGCTGGAAGTCGGCGAACTGGCAGCCTTCCTCGCATCGGATGAATCCAGCTATTTAACCGGTACACAGAATGTGATCGATGGCGGCAGTACGTTGCCGGAGACGGTTAGCGTCGGCATCTGATTCACCTCTGTTTCCTCCCTGCATTCGTGGGGAGGATTTCGTTTTGAACCCGGTTCTTATTCCCTTTTCAACTTCCAAATCACCAAACGGTATATAAAACCGTTACTCCTTTCATGCCCGTTATAAATATGATGGCTATTAGAAAGTCATTAAATTTATAAGGGTGCGCAATGGCCGTTAACTTACTGAAAAAGAAATATCTCGCACTGGTTGCTACTCTGCTGCTGGCAGGCCATGTACAGGCAACAGAACTGCTGAACAGTTCTTATGACGTCTCCCGCGAGCTGTTTGCCGCCCTGAACCCGCCGTTTGAACAGCAATGGGCAAAAGATAACGGCGGCGACAAACTGACGATTAAACAATCTCATGCCGGGTCATCAAAACAGGCGCTGGCGATTTTACAGGGCTTAAAAGCAGACGTTGTCACTTATAACCAGGTGACCGACGTACAAATCCTGCACGACAAAGGCAAGCTGATCCCGGCGGACTGGCAGTCGCGCCTGCCGAATAATAGCTCGCCGTTCTACTCCACCATGGGTTTCCTGGTGCGTAAGGGCAACCCGAAGAATATCCACGACTGGAACGATCTGGTGCGCTCCGACGTGAAGCTGATTTTCCCGAACCCGAAAACGTCCGGTAACGCGCGTTACACCTATTTAGCCGCGTGGGGCGCAGCGGATAAAGCCGACGGTGGCGATAAAGCCAAAACCGAACAGTTTATGACCCAGTTCCTGAAAAACGTTGAAGTGTTCGATACCGGCGGTCGTGGCGCAACTACCACCTTTGCCGAGCGCGGCCTGGGCGATGTGCTGATTAGCTTTGAATCGGAAGTGAACAACATCCGTAAACAGTATGAAGCGCAGGGCTTCGAAGTGGTGATTCCGAAAACCAACATTCTGGCGGAATTTCCGGTGGCATGGGTCGATAAAAACGTGCAGGCCAACGGCACAGAAAAAGCCGCAAAAGCCTACCTGAACTGGCTCTACAGCCCGCAGGCGCAAACCATCATCACCGACTATTACTACCGCGTGAATAACCCGGAAGTCATGGACAAACTGAAAGATAAATTCCCGCAGACCGAGCTGTTCCGCGTGGAAGACAAATTTGGCTCCTGGCCGGAAGTGATGAAAACCCACTTCACCAGCGGCGGCGAGTTAGACAAGCTGTTAGCGGCGGGGCGTAACTGATGTTTGCAGTTTCATCAAGACGCGTGCTGCCGGGCTTTACCTTAAGCCTCGGCACCAGTCTGCTGTTTGTGTGCCTGATTTTATTGCTGCCGCTCTCCGCGCTGGTGATGCAGCTCTCTGAGATGAGCTGGGCGCAGTACTGGGAAGTGATCACCAACCCGCAGGTGGTCGCGGCCTACAAAGTGACGCTGCTGTCGGCGTTTGTGGCATCAATTTTTAACGGCGTTTTCGGCCTGCTGATGGCGTGGATTTTAACCCGTTATCGCTTCCCTGGCCGCACGCTGCTTGATGCACTGATGGATTTACCCTTTGCGCTGCCAACGGCAGTTGCCGGTTTGACGCTGGCCTCGCTCTTTTCTGTGAACGGTTTTTACGGCGAATGGCTGGCGAAGTTTGATATCAAAGTCACCTACACCTGGCTTGGGATTGCGGTGGCGATGGCCTTTACCAGCATTCCGTTTGTGGTGCGTACCGTGCAGCCGGTGCTGGAAGAGTTAGGCCCGGAATATGAAGAAGCGGCGGAAACGCTCGGTGCAACGCGCTGGCAGAGTTTCTGCAAAGTGGTGCTGCCGGAACTCTCTCCGGCGCTGGTGGCGGGCGTGGCGCTGTCGTTTACCCGTAGTCTTGGTGAGTTTGGCGCGGTGATATTTATCGCCGGGAACATCGCCTGGAAAACAGAAGTGACGTCGCTGATGATTTTCGTTCGCTTACAGGAGTTTGATTACCCGGCGGCCAGCGCGATTGCCTCGGTGATCCTCGCGGCATCCTTGCTGCTGCTGTTCTCAATTAACACTCTGCAAAGTCGCTTTGGTCGGCGTGTGGTAGGTCATTAATGGCGGAAGTGACACAGTTGAAGCGTTATGACGCGCGCCCGATTAACTGGGGCAAATGGTTTCTGATTGGCATCGGGATGCTGGTTTCGGCGTTCATCCTGCTGGTGCCGATGATTTATATCTTCGTGCAGGCGTTCAGCAAAGGGCTGATGCCGGTTTTACAGAATCTGGCTGACCCGGACATGCTGCACGCCATCTGGCTAACGGTGATGATTGCGCTGATTGCCGTGCCGGTAAACCTGGTGTTCGGCATCCTGCTGGCCTGGCTGGTGACACGTTTTGATTTTCCTGGGCGTCAGTTGCTGCTGACGCTGCTGGATATTCCGTTTGCCGTGTCACCGGTGGTTGCCGGTCTGGTTTATCTGCTGTTCTACGGCTCTAATGGCCCGCTGGGCGGTTGGCTCGACGAGCATAACCTGCAAATTATGTTCTCCTGGCCGGGAATGGTGCTGGTGACGATTTTTGTCACCTGCCCGTTTGTAGTGCGCGAGCTGGTGCCGGTGATGTTAAGCCAGGGCAGCCAGGAGGACGAAGCGGCGATTTTGCTTGGCGCGTCCGGCTGGCAGATGTTCCGTCGCGTCACATTACCGAATATTCGCTGGGCGCTGCTTTACGGCGTGGTGCTGACCAATGCCCGCGCGATTGGCGAGTTTGGCGCGGTATCGGTGGTTTCCGGCTCGATTCGCGGCGAAACCCTGTCGCTGCCGTTACAGATTGAATTGCTGGAGCAGGACTACAACACCGTCGGCTCCTTTACCGCCGCCGCGTTGTTGACGCTGATGGCGATTATCACCCTGTTTTTAAAGAGTATGTTGCAGTGGCGCCTGGAAAATCAGGAAAAACGCGCGCAGCAGGAGGAACATCATGAGCATTGAGATTGCCAATATTAAGAAGTCTTTTGGTCGCACCCAGGTGCTGAACGATATCTCACTGGATATTCCTTCTGGTCAGATGGTCGCGTTGCTGGGGCCGTCCGGTTCCGGAAAAACCACGCTGCTGCGCATTATTGCCGGGCTGGAGCATCAAACCAGCGGGCATATTCGCTTCCACGGCACCGACGTCAGCCGCCTGCACGCGCGCGACCGTAAAGTCGGTTTCGTGTTCCAGCATTACGCGTTGTTTCGCCATATGACGGTATTCGACAATATCGCTTTTGGCCTGACGGTGCTACCGCGTCGCGAGCGCCCGAATGCGGCGGCGATCAAAGCGAAAGTGACAAAATTGCTGGAAATGGTGCAGCTTGCCCATCTGGCGGATCGTTATCCGGCGCAGCTTTCCGGCGGGCAGAAACAGCGTGTGGCACTGGCGCGCGCGCTGGCTGTGGAACCGCAAATTCTGCTGCTCGATGAACCGTTTGGCGCGCTGGATGCGCAGGTGCGTAAAGAGCTGCGTCGCTGGCTGCGTCAACTGCATGAAGAACTGAAATTCACCAGCGTGTTCGTTACCCACGACCAGGAAGAAGCGATGGAAGTCGCCAACCGCGTGGTGGTGATGAGCCAGGGCAATATCGAACAGGCCGATAAACCGGATCAGGTATGGCGAGAACCGGCGACCCGTTTTGTGCTCGAATTTATGGGCGAAGTAAACCGCCTGCAGGGAACCATTCGCGGCGGGCAGTTCCACGTTGGTGCACATCGCTGGCCGCTGGGCTACACGCCTGCGTATCAGGGGCCGGTGGATCTCTTCCTGCGCCCGTGGGAAGTGGATATCAGCCGCCGCACCAGCCTTGAATCGCCACTGCCGGTCCAGGTGCTGGAAGCCAGCCCGAAAGGTCACTACACCCAATTAGTCGTGCAGCCGCTGGGGTGGTATGAAGATCCGCTGACGGTCGTGATGCATGGCGACGATGCCCCGCAGCGTGGCGAGCGTTTATTCGTTGGCCTGCAACATGCGCGGCTGTATAACGGCGACGAGCGTATTGAAACCCGCGATGAGGAACTTGCTCTCGCACAAAGCGCCTGATAGGTTGAGTGAATGTTAAACGCCCGGAGGCGCTTCCCGCGATCCGGGCTTTTTAATGGCAAGGTTTGTAACCTGTAGGCCTGATAAGACGTGCAAGCGTCGCATCAGGCAACACCACGTATGGACAGAGATCGTGAGTACATTAGAACAAACAATTGGCAATACGCCTCTGGTGAAGTTGCAGCGAATGGGGCCGGATAACGGCAGTGAAGTGTGGTTAAAACTGGAAGGCAATAACCCGGCAGGCTCGGTGAAAGATCGTGCGGCGCTATCGATGATCGCCGAGGCGGAAAAGCGCGGGGAAATTAAACCGGGCGACGTGCTGATTGAAGCCACCAGTGGCAATACTGGCATTGCGCTGGCGATGATTGCCGCGCTAAAAGGCTATCGCATGAAATTGCTGATGCCGGACAACATGAGCCAGGAACGCCGTGCGGCGATGTTGGCTTACGGCGCGGAACTGATTCTGGTTACCAAAGAACAGGGCATGGAAGGTGCGCGCGATCTGGCGCTTGAAATGGCGAATCGTGGTGAAGGAAAGCTGCTCGATCAGTTCAATAATCCCGATAACCCTTACGCCCATTACACCACTACCGGGCCGGAAATCTGGCAGCAAACCGGCGGGCGCATTACCCATTTTGTCTCCAGCATGGGAACAACCGGCACTATCACCGGCGTTTCACGCTTTATGCGCGAACAATCCAAACCGGTGACCATTGTTGGCCTGCAGCCGGAAGAGGGCAGTAGCATTCCCGGCATTCGCCGCTGGCCTGCGGAATATCTGCCTGGCATCTTTAACGCTTCGCTGGTGGATGAGGTGCTGGATATTCATCAGCGCGATGCAGAAAACACCATGCGCGAACTGGCAGTGCGGGAAGGAATATTCTGTGGCGTCAGCTCCGGCGGCGCGGTTGCCGGAGCACTGCGGGTGGCAAAAGCTAACCCCGGTGCGGTGGTGGTGGCGATCATCTGCGATCGCGGCGATCGCTACCTTTCCACCGGGGTATTCGGGGAAGAGCACTTTAGCCAGGGGGCGGGGATTTAAGATTATTGCGCAGGCACTGTTTTATCCGTCTGCGCAATTAACGCATGTAAAAAAGGCTGTGCATTTTCATCGCTCTTACCGGGCATCTTCACGATGTAAGGCTTACCGGTAATCGATGATGACGAAGCCACTTTATCAATAAACTGCTCGGCGGTATCAATGCGGTTGCGCGTGTTGCCGAGCTTCAACTTCAGATGCGAAACTGCTTCATCACAAGTATGTTCATCACCGTTGCGCACAAATATCAAATCCTTTTTCTGTGCTAATCCCTCCAGCATGGCGTTGATGCGGGCTTCTTCGTGGGCAGTTAACTTCGCGTAAGCGGGGAGTGTCATCAACAGCGTAATGACCAGACAAATGATTTTCTTCACTGAATTACCATATCCTTGTTTTGTGATAGCCGATTTGACTGCCAAAATCAGGTAAAGTTTCGGTTGGGATGCGATGAGGATCATCGGCAAGGAGAAAAAATTAAATGAGTAGTTTGTTGTTGTTTAACGATAAGAGCAGAGCGTTGCAGGCGGATATTGTCGCTGTGCAGTCGCAGGTGGTGTATGGCAGCGTAGGCAACAGCATTGCCGTGCCTGCTATTAAACAGAACGGCCTGAATGTCTTTGCCGTGCCAACCGTGTTGCTCAGCAATACGCCACATTATGATACGTTCTACGGTGGTGCGATTCCGGACGAATGGTTTAGCGGATATTTACGCGCACTACAGGAGCGTGATGCGCTGCGCCAGCTGCGCGCTGTCACCACCGGCTATATGGGAACCGCGTCGCAAATCAAAATACTTGCCGAGTGGCTGACTGTATTACGCGAAAACCATCCTGACTTATTGATTATGGTCGATCCGGTCATTGGCGATATTGATAGCGGTATCTACGTCAAACCTGACCTGCCCGATGCGTATCGGCAATATTTGTTGCCACTGGCGCAGGGAATTACGCCAAATATCTTTGAGCTGGAAATCCTGACCGGTAAAAACTGCCGCGATCTCGACAGCGCCATTGCCGCAGCAAAAAGTTTGCTTTCAGACACATTAAAATGGGTGGTTATTACCAGCGCCTCTGGTAACGAAGAAAATCAGGAGATGCAGGTGGTAGTGGTCAGTGCCGACAGCGTGAATGTCATTTCCCATTCTCGGGTAAAGACGGACCTTAAAGGAACAGGCGATCTGTTTTGCGCCCAGCTCATCAGTGGCTTGTTGAAAGGTAAGGAATTAACTGACGCGGTACATAGCGCAGGCTTACGCGTACTGGAGGTGATGCGCTACACCCAGCAACATGAGAGCGATGAATTGATTTTGCCGCCGTTGGCGGAAGCATAAAAAATGGCGCCGATTGGCGCCATTTTTCACTGCGGCAAGAATTACTTCTTGATGCGAATAACCGGGGTTTCACCCACAGTCACGCTACCGGACAGTTTGATCAGTTCTTTGATTTCGTCCATGTTGGAGATAACAACCGGAGTCAGGGTAGACTTGGCTTTCTCTTCCAGCAGCGGGAGATCGAATTCAATCACAGTATCGCCAACTTTCACGCGCTGACCTTCTTCAGCAATACGCTTGAAGCCTTCGCCTTTCAGTTCAACAGTGTCGATACCGAAGTGAACGAACAACTCAACGCCGCTATCAGATTCGATGGAGAACGCGTGGTTGGTTTCAAAGATTTTACCAATGGTGCCGTCAACCGGAGCGACCATTTTGTTACCAGTTGGTTTGATAGCAATACCATCACCAACGATTTTTTCCGCAAAAACGACATCCGGCACGTCTTCGATATTGACGATCTCGCCAGAGAGCGGAGCAATGATCTCAATAGTTCCAGTATCCTTCTTGTCGTCGGAAACCAGAGATTTCAGTTTATCGAACAAACCCATGATCTTCTCCTAAGCAGTAAATTGGGCCGCATCTCGTGGATTAGCAGATTGTTTTTTCTTCAATGAACTTGTTAACCAGCGTCATTAACTCGTCCGTTGTCGGTTGAGCAAGAGCCTGCTCTGCTAACACCTTCGCATCTTCGAAGTTCGTGTTACGGATAATCTTCTTAATGCGCGGGATAGAAATGGCGCTCATAGAGAATTCGTCCAGACCCATCCCCAGCAACAGAAGTGTAGCACGTTCATCGCCAGCAAGCTCACCACACATACCTGTCCATTTGCCTTCAGCATGAGAAGCATCAATAACTTGCTTGATCAAGTTCAGCACGGACGGTGACATTGGCTGGTAAAGGTGTGAAATCATATCATTACCACGGTCAACTGCCAGAGTGTACTGCGTTAAATCATTGGTGCCGATACTAAAGAAATCAACTTCTTTGGCTAAATGACGCGCAATTGTCGCGGCAGCCGGTGTTTCCACCATTACGCCAATTTCAATTGACTCGTCAAACGCTTTACCTTCGTCGCGCAGTTCCTGTTTGTAGATTTCGATCTCTTTGCGCAGTGCACGCACTTCTTCAACAGAGATGATCATCGGGAACATGATGCGCAATTTACCGAAAGCAGAGGCACGCAGGATAGCGCGAAGCTGATCGCGCAGGATCTCTTTACGATCCATCGCGATACGGATAGCACGCCAGCCGAGGAACGGGTTCTCTTCTTTCGGGAAGTTCATGTACGGCAGCTCTTTATCGCCGCCAATGTCCATGGTACGAACAATAACTGCCTGTGAGCCACACGCTTCAGCCACCGCTTTGTAAGCAGCAAACTGTTCTTCTTCGGTTGGCAGCGCGTCGCGGTCCATGAACAGGAATTCGGTACGATACAGACCAACGCCTTCAGCGCCGTTACGCTCTGCACCTTCAACGTCACGAACAGTACCGATGTTAGCGCACACTTCAACCTGGTGACCGTCCAGCGTAATTGCTGGCAGATCTTTCAGTTTAGCAAGCTCTGCTTTTTCAGAAGCAACTTGCTCCTGAACGGCGCGCAGTTTATCAATAACTTCATTGGTTGGATTGACGTAAACTTGATTGTTTACGGCATCCAGAATCAGATAGTCGTCGTTTTTCACCTGAGAGGTGACGCTACCGGTACCCACGATGGCTGGCAGTTCCAGAGAACGCGCCATGATAGAGGTGTGGGAAGTCCGGCCACCCGCGTCGGTGATGAAACCCAGCACCTTCTTCAGGTTTAGCTGTGCGGTTTCAGACGGCGTCAGGTCAGCGGCAACCAGGATTACTTCATCCTGAATGGAGCTCAGGTCGATGATCTTCAGCCCAAGGATGTTGCGCAGCAGGCGCTTACCGATATCACGTACGTCGGCCGCACGCTCTTTCAGGTATTCGTCATCCAGTTCTTCCAGGGCAGAAGCCTGACCTTCGATAACTTCATGAGCAGCTGCATCAGCGGTCATGTGCTTATCTTTAATCAGGGCTATGATTTCCTGCTCCAGCTCCTCATCTTCGAGCAACATAATATGCCCTTCGAAGATGGCTTCTTTTTCTTCACCGAACGTTTCACCAGCTTTCGTTTTGATCGTTTCCAGCTGGGCAGATGCCTTGGCACGACCGCTCAGAAAACGTTCAACTTCCTGATCAACCTGGTCGGCAGAAATTTTTTTCCGGTCAATGACGATTTCGTCTTCTTTCAAAAGCAGAGCTTTACCGAAAGCGATACCCGGGGATGCTAAAATGCCTGAAATCATAACCCTACCTTACTTGTGACTGATTTTTAAAAGAACCCGGGAAATTACTCGAGTTCCGCCATCAGTTTAACCAGATGTTCAACCGCTTTTTGCTCGTCTTCGCCTTCTGCAGAGATAGTCACAACGGTGCCTTGAGTCAGGCCCAGAGTCTGCAGTTTGAACAGGCTTTTGGCGCTGGCGCTTTTGCCGTTAGAAGTCACAGTAATTTCAGAAGTGAAGCCCTTAGCTTCTTTTACAAACTGGGCAGCAGGGCGGGTGTGCAGACCGTTCGGAGCGGTAATGGTAACTTCTTGCTGGAACATTGTATTTCCCCAACTTATAGGTTTAGTGTTGTGGAACTAAAGTCTAGCCTGGCGGTTCGACTTTAGCCTGTATTGTTAGCGCCAGTTTTAACAGACGCGACGCACGAAGTGCTCTATACAGTCCATTGCTGGCGGATGTTGGCCGCTGACGTTTCGTTCATCATTAAACATTATGCCGCTAAAGGAAGACTTGAACCAAATCATAAAATCGATTCAGCTAAGGCTTTTCCTGTAACGATTAATTTCGCGCATCAAAATAATTAGTCAGGTTAAATACCAGTTCCGACAAGTTGAATCAATGCCAGGAGGGGTGAAAGTTTGAAGCAGGCCACAAAAAAGCACCTGAAAAGGTGCTTTTTTACGCATTTTTAACAAGCTGGCATTACTGTTGCAATTCTTTCTCGGTAAAGAGATCGGCAAACAGTGCAGTGCTTAAATAACGCTCACCCGATGATGGAAGAATAACCACAATATTCTTATTGGTAAAGCTTTCATCTTCTTGTAGTTTCAACGCCGCAGCAACAGCCGCGCCGGAAGAGATCCCGGCAAGAATGCCTTCTTCTTCCATCAGGCGACGCGCAGTAGAGATGGCTTCTTCATTGGTGATACTAATAACTTTGTCGACCAGTTTGAGATCAAGGTTAGCCGGGATAAAGCCAGCACCGATGCCCTGGATTTTATGCGGCCCGGGTTTGATTTCTTCACCTGCCAGCGCCTGGGCGATAACGGGAGAGTCGGTTGGTTCTACGGCAACAGAGATGAGGTCAGTCTTGCCTTTGGTGCCTTTAATGTAGCGGCTGACGCCGGTCAGCGTACCGCCAGTGCCGACACCAGCAATAAACACATCGACCTGACCGTCAGTATCTTCCCAGATCTCCGGGCCGGTGGTTTTTTCATGAATTTCCGGGTTTGCCGGATTGCTGAATTGTTGCAGCAGCAAGTATTTTTCTGGATTGCTGGCAACAATTTCCTCCGCTTTTTGAATCGCACCTTTCATGCCTTTAGCACCTTCGGTCAGCACCAGGTTTGCACCTAACGCTTTGAGCAGCTTGCGGCGTTCAATACTCATGGTTTCAGGCATGGTCAGAGTGAGTTTATAACCGCGAGCGGCAGCCACATACGCCAGTGCAATCCCGGTATTGCCGCTGGTTGGCTCCACCAACTCAACGCCCGGCTTCAGTACGCCGCGCTTTTCGGCATCCCAAATCATATTGGCACCGATACGGCACTTAACGCTGAAGCTGGGGTTTCGGGATTCCACCTTCGCCAGAATACGTCCGTTACCGATGCGATTCAGGCGAACCAGCGGTGTGTGACCGATAGTCAGCGAGTTATCTTCAAAAATCTTACTCATGGCCTGTCCTTAACTGTATGAAATTGGGATACAACAGGTAGCATACCCGCTCAGAGAATATGCGGAAGTAAGGATTTAGCATATCTATATGCAGAAGGGAAATAATGGCTCGCAAGATGGAATAAGGGGCGGCATAAGCCACCCCTGTTCCACACATAATGTTTACAAAATAATCGGTAAATTGTTACCGCCATAATGCATGTTTAGCGCGGTAGCAATCGACCCACATCGCCGTAGCGCCACAAACGGCCACCGGCATGATGAACAGGTTGAGTACCGGGATCATCGTGAACAAGCTGGTTAAAGCACCAAACTGCATATTAGTGATTTTGCGCGTGCGCAGGGCAGTGCGCATCTCTTTGAATGGCACTTTGTGGTTATCGAACGGATAGTCGCAGTACTGGATGGCTAACATCCAGGCGCTGAACAGGAACCACAGCACCGGTGCAACGGTTTGCCCAATGCCAGGGATGAAGTAAAGGATCAGCAATACAATCGCGCGCGGCAGATACCAGGCAAACTTTTGCCATTCACGTTTCATAATCCGCGGCACATCTTTCATGATGCCGAAAATACCGGTATCCGGTGGCGTAGCGCCAGTCAGTCTTGCTTCCAGTTGTTCAGCCAACAAACCGTTAAATGGTGCGGCAATCCAGTTGGCGATGGTGGAGAAAAAATAGCCAAAAACCAGTAGCACGGAGATAACCGCTACAGGCCACAGCAAATAGCTCAACCATTGCAGCCAGTCAGGTACGTGACTCATTAACGACGGGATCCAAACATCCAGCTGGCTAAAGAGCCACCAGAACGCGCCTCCCATCAACAAGATATTGATCAACAGCGGTAAGATGACAAAACGGCGAATCCCAGGTTGCGAGACGAGCTTCCAGCCTTGCGCAAAATAGTAAAAACCGCTGCGTGAGGCAGATGTGAATGTTGAAACCATAATCAGGATATGCTCCTTTTGACCAATCCCAGGAAAGTTCTGCGTATTTTACCGGGTATTTGCGCAATGGACAGTTAGGATATGTTCGAAAAACCAGCAAAAAGCACGATTTCATCTATCTTTGTGCTGTGAAAGTTAATAGTGCACTTGCACTTGAGGTAATCGACAAATACTCTTAGTGAGTAAATGTTTGCCGTGGTGGCAAGGTGTTAGAACAACAGAGAATATAATGATGCAGGATTTGCGTCTGATATTAATCATTGTTGGCGCGATCGCCATAATCGCTTTACTGGTACATGGTTTCTGGACCAGCCGTAAAGAACGATCTTCTATGTTTCGCGATCGGCCACTAAAACGAATGAAGTCAAAACGTGACGACGATTCTTATGACGAGGATGTCGAAGATGATGAGGGCGTTGGTGAGGTTCGTGTTCACCGCGTAAATCATGCCCCGGCTAACGCCCAGGAGCATGAGGCTGCTCGTCCGTCGCCGCAACACCAGTACCAACCGCCTTATGCGTCTGCGCAACCGCGTCAACCGGTTCAGCAGCCGCCTGAAGCGCAGGTACCGCCGCAACATGCTCCGCATTCAGCGCAGCCTGTTCAGCAACCGCAGCCAGTGCAACAACCGCAGCCAGTACAGCAGCCGGCTTACCCGCCGCAGCCTGAACAGCCGGTTGTTTCGCAGGTGCCTCCAGCTCCGCAGCCTACTTTCCAGACCGCGGAACCTGTAGCGGCACCGCAGCCTGAACCTGTAGCTGAACCAGCGCCTGTGATGGATAAGCCGAAGCGCAAAGAAGCGGTGATCATCATGAACGTCGCGGCGCATCACGGTAGCGAGCTAAACGGTGAACTGCTTCTTAATAGCATTCAACAGGCGGGCTTTATCTTTGGCGATATGAATATTTATCATCGCCATCTTAGCCCGGATGGCAGCGGCCCGGCGTTATTCAGCCTGGCGAATATGGTGAAACCGGGAACCTTTGATCCTGAAATGAAGGATTTCACAACGCCGGGTGTCACTATCTTCATGCAGGTGCCGTCTTATGGTGATGAACTGCAAAACTTCAAGCTGATGCTGCAATCCGCGCAGCATATTGCCGATGAAGTAGGCGGCGTAGTGCTTGACGATCAGCGCCGTATGATGACTCCGCAGAAACTGCGCGAGTATCAGGACATCATCCGCGAAGTCAAAGACGCCAACGCCTGATACACTTAGGGCAAATCAACTTCTTTTCGAACCCCCGCTTGTCGGGGGTTTTTAGCATTGATGGTGCGATATGGAATCAATCGAACAACAACTGACAGAACTGCGAACGACGCTTCGCCACCATGAATATCTTTATCATGTGATGGATGCGCCGGAAATCCCCGACGCTGAATACGACAGGCTGATGCGCGAGTTGCGTGAGCTGGAAGCCAAACACCCAGAGCTGATTACCCCTGATTCACCTACCCAACGTGTAGGTGCTGCGCCGCTGGCAGCCTTTAGCCAGATCCGTCATGAAGTACCAATGCTGTCGCTGGATAACGTATTTGATGAAGAGAGTTTTCTCGCCTTCAACAAACGCGTACAGGATCGTCTGAAAAGCAACGAAAAAGTGACCTGGTGCTGCGAGTTAAAGCTCGATGGGCTTGCCGTCAGCATTCTGTATGAGAATGGTGTACTGGTAAGCGCGGCAACCCGTGGCGATGGCACTACTGGGGAAGACATCACGTCTAACGTGCGTACCATTCGCGCCATTCCGCTGAAACTGCATGGTGAGAATATTCCAGCACGTCTGGAAGTGCGTGGTGAAGTGTTCCTGCCGCAGGCGGGCTTTGAGAAGATTAACGAAGAGGCGCGACGCACGGGCGGAAAAGTGTTTGCTAACCCACGTAATGCGGCGGCAGGTTCTCTGCGCCAGCTTGATCCGCGTATTACTGCGAAGCGACCGCTTACTTTCTTCTGCTATGGCGTTGGCGTACTGGAAGGTGGCGAGTTGCCGGACACTCATCTGGGCCGCTTAATGCAGTTTAAAGCGTGGGGATTACCAGTCAGCGATCGGGTAACGCTTTGCGAATCAGCAGAAGACGTGTTGGCGTTTTACCACAAAGTGGAAGAAGACCGCCCGACGCTGGGCTTTGATATTGACGGTGTAGTCATTAAGGTCAACTCGCTGGCGCAGCAGGAGCAACTTGGCTTTGTTTCCCGCGCCCCGCGCTGGGCTGTTGCGTTTAAATTCCCTGCGCAGGAACAAATGACTTTTGTGCGCGATGTAGAGTTTCAGGTTGGGCGTACAGGAGCGATTACGCCCGTTGCGCGTCTGGAACCTGTCCATGTTGCAGGCGTGCTGGTGAGCAACGCCACACTGCATAATGCCGACGAAATTGAACGTCTCGGTTTACGCATTGGCGATAAAGTGGTGATTCGCCGCGCAGGTGACGTGATCCCACAAGTGGTTAACGTCGTGCTTTCTGAACGCCCGGAAGATACCCGTGAGGTTGTATTCCCGACGCATTGTCCGGTATGTGGTTCTGACGTGGAACGTGTGGAAGGCGAAGCGGTGGCCCGCTGTACTGGTGGCCTGATTTGCGGTGCTCAACGTAAAGAATCGCTGAAACACTTTGTTTCCCGTCGTGCGATGGACGTTGATGGCATGGGTGACAAAATTATCGACCAGCTGGTTGAAAAAGAATACGTTCACACTCCGGCGGACCTGTTCAAACTCACCGCAGGCAAACTTACCGGGCTGGAGCGAATGGGGCCGAAATCGGCACAAAATGTGGTTAACGCGCTGGAAAAAGCGAAAGAAACCACCTTTGCCCGCTTCCTCTATGCCCTTGGCATCCGTGAAGTCGGTGAGGCTACCGCAGCCGGTCTGGCGGCATATTTTGGCACGCTGGAAGCGCTGGAATCAGCCTCGATTGAAGAGCTGCAAAAAGTGCCAGACGTCGGGATCGTGGTGGCATCTCATGTTCACAACTTCTTTGCCGAAGAAAGCAACCGCAATGTCATCAGCGAGCTGTTGGCGGAAGGCGTTCACTGGCCTGCGCCGGTGGTGATTAACGCGGAAGAGATCGACAGCCCGTTTGCCGGTAAAACCGTGGTGCTCACCGGTAGCTTAAGTCAGATGTCGCGTGATGACGCTAAAGTTCGCTTGATCGAACTGGGCGCGAAAGTGGCGGGCAGCGTGTCGAAGAAAACCGATCTGGTGATTGCCGGAGAAGCTGCAGGTTCTAAACTGGCGAAAGCGCAGGAACTGGGTATTGAAGTCATCGACGAAGCTGAAATGCTGCGTTTGCTGGGGAGCTGAGGTGGAGAAAGAGCAGCTGATTGAAATTGCCAATACGGTGATGCCGTTTGGCAAGTACAAAGGGCGTCGCTTAATCGACCTGCCGGAAGAGTATCTGCTGTGGTTTGCCCGCAAAGATGAGTTTCCGGCAGGCAAACTCGGTGAGTTAATGCAAATCACGTTGCTGATTAAAACCGAGGGGCTGGCGCAACTGGTCCAGCCCCTGAAACGTCCGCTTTAAACTTTTCCGGCGCTGCTTTCCTGCTGCGCCTGTAGTTGCTCGGTCTGGCGCTTATAACGACGCGCCAGCACCGCGCAGACCATCAGTTGGATCTGATGGAAAATCATCAACGGCAGTACCATCATACCGATCACCGATGTGGGGAACAGAATGTTCGCCATCGGAATACCATTCGCCAGACTCTTTTTCGAGCCACAGAAGACGATAGTGATTTCATCTGCCTTATTGAAACCCAGTCGACGCGCCATAAAGACGTTAATCACAATCACAATAGCCAGCAATACGCAGCTAACTACCACAATAAACAGCAGCGAACCCCAACCGACTTTGTGCCAGATGCCGTTAACGACGGCTTCGCTGAATGCCGTATAAACGACCAAAAGAATGGATGTCTGGTCGGTTTTTGCTATCCACTTTTTATTGCGTGCTACCCAGTTACCAATCCACGGGCGAGAAAGATGTCCCAGCACGAACGGCAGCAGTAGTTGCAACATAATCTTACCGACCTGTTCCAGACTGCCTTCTGCTCCGTGGATATTCATTACCAGACCGACCAGCAACGGCGAAAGGAAAATCCCCAGCAGGCTGGATGCCGACGCAGAACAAACCGCCGCCGCGACATTACCGCCCGCCATTGAAGTAAAGGCGATTGCAGACTGCACGGTAGCCGGGAGAATGCACAAATAGAGAAAACCGGAATAGAGCATCGGATCGACATTTACCGGTTTCCACCAGGCAAACAGTACGCCCAGAATCGGAAACAGTACGAAGGTGCTGCACATTACCCACAAATGCAATCGCCAGTGACTACCGCCAGCAATTATCGCCTCACGCGACAGCTTCGCACCGTGCATAAAGAACAACAGGGCAATAGCTGCCGTGGTCAGATTTTCAAAGAAGGGGACAAAACCGCCGCTGGCCGGAAAGAAAGAAGCCAGCAATACCACCGTGATCAAGGTTAAAGTGAAAGGATCGAGGATACGAAAAAGTTTCATAAAGACTCCAGATGACCGATGCTTTCATTGTGCGTTGTTCTGATTGATAAATAAAACTGAATTGCTTATCAATTTGTGCGTGGTAATGGGAAGTCAGGGGGAGCTTCGCCTGGTTGGCAAATAGGGGCCGTTAACTGAGGGAACTATGTGACAGCCGAAAAAATCACAGAAGGTTATTACTGCTGATGTACATAGCAGTTTTAGCGTGGTCAGCGCTGGTTTTAGAACGGGTATTTTATTGAATAAAGAATGTTACACGGAGAGAACGTTTCACTCACTTTATTATTAACGGTGCGGTAAAATTATGAGGGTAGACTCAGGTTTAATAACAGGAGTTACCTTTTTATCATATATTTCTCGCAAACAATAAACATCATGAATGTGATTGTCTCATATATTTTTGATGTGATTGTTTAGTGTTGCTGTTTACTGGGTTAGTGGTTTATCTAAAAACTCATAATTATTACGCAATAACAGGGTGGTTTTCTTAATGTTTTCAGAATCGATATCAAATCGCAATTGATCATTGCAATAAAAGATATTGGTAAATTTGATGTGTTTCAGGATATTTAAAGGGGAGGGTCAAATCAAAGGGGACGACGGTGAATCTAAAACTACAGTTAAAAATTCTTTCATTTCTGCAATTCTTTTTGTGGGGAAGTTGGCTAAACACATTTGGTTCTTATATGTTTATTACGCTGCGCTTCAAAGGAGAAGATATTGGTGCAGTCTACAGTACATTGGGTATTGCAGCGGTGATAACGTCAACACTATTTGGCATTGTGGCAGATAAATGGATTAGCGCTAAATGGATTTATGCCGCCTGTCACTTTTTTGGCGCGGTAACATTATTTATCGCGGCATCTGTTACAACACCTTCGGCAATGTTCATTGTCATTTTACTTAACTCTCTCGTTTATATGCCAACGCTTGGCTTGAGTAATACGATTTCCTATTACCGTATACAAAATGCGGGTATGGATATTGTGACTGAGTTTCCACCAATACGCATCTGGGGAACGATCGGATTTATTGTTGCGATGTGGGCAGTAAGTCTGGCGGGTTTTGAATTAAGTCATATGCAATTGTATATCGGAGCGGCGGCTTCATTAGGGTTAAGTCTGTTTACGTTGACATTACCTGTTGTACCGGTAGCTAAATCTAACCAGGCACAAGGAATAATAGACGTTCTCGGACTGCGTGCATTTGCACTGTTCAAAAATAGCAAAATGGCTATTTTCTTTATCTTTGCCATGCTGCTTGGGGCAGAATTACAGATTACCGGAATGTTTGGAAATACTTTCCTCCACAGCTTCGAGAGTGTTCCAGAGTTTGCCAATAGTTTTGTTGTCACCCATGCTTCTATTTTGTTATCGATTTCTCAGATATCCGAAGTTTGTTTCATTCTTGCTATTCCCTTTTTTCTGAAAAAATATGGTATTAAAAATGTCATGCTGATGAGCATGATTGCCTGGATGCTGCGCTTTGGTTTATTCGCTTATGGCGATCCTTCATTCGGCGGTACTATTCTGTTAATTCTTTCGATGATCGTTTATGGCTGTGCCTTTGACTTCTTCAATATATCTGGATCGGTATTTGTTGAACAAGAAGTTGATCCTTCGATCCGTAATAGTGCTCAGGGCGTATTTCTGATGATGGCCAATGGTTTTGGTTGTATTCTGGGTGGTTTTATTAGTGGCAAAGTCGTCGATTATTTAACAACGGATGGTAACCCGCAATGGTCAACCATTTGGCTGGTATTTGCCGGATATTCACTGGTTCTTGCTATCGCATTTATGCTGTTGTTTAAATATAAACACAACGGTGCCACGACGACGTCCGGTCATTTCGCCTGATACGCTATTTATAAAAATTAATGATATTTTATAGGATTCATAAAAGAGGATGTTATGGCAAATCAATTGTATAACCAGTGTCGGGTTTATTGCGCACCCTGGCGATTAGATGCTTTAAATTTAAATGACATCATCGATCAATGGATTGACGATGGTCTGTTACCGCCCCTGATCCATACTTTTCTTCCTTATCGCGATGATGCCGGTGCCTCCAGTGAAGAGGAGATTTTTGTTAACGATGTCGCGAATATGGACAACAGCGTTGGGGTTATCGGTTATTTCGATGGCGGAACTTATGATTCCGGTTGTGCGTGGGAAGTGGGCTATGCATGGGCTTCAGGAATGCCGGTACATCTGGTTACGACCGACTTTCTCTTATGGGCGGCAGGTAACTCTTCAGAGTTTTACCCTATAAGTAAGCTGATAAATTATGTAGCAAAAGTTGTATCAGTGTCAGATTCTGATGCCAGTATCAGCAACTATCGTGAACAAACAACAGACATCATCAATCGTGCATTGCAAATATTTCAGCAAAATTTAATTGCCGACTTCGGCACGACGATTACTCCAGCCGTACCGGTTACGCCATTGCCCGTTGAGTATGACTATTATCTTGATCCTAACTTTATGTATACAGAACCATCTCGGGGCTTACTGGAGAATATCAAAGACGCGATCGTTAGTGTGGGTAAAACATTTATCGTTGGTGACAACATGAATGATATTGCGACTGATATTGACAATTTAAGAAAATCCAGACAAGCCATTTTTTATTCTGATACCTTTGAGCCGAATGTTGATACCGGTATTATGAATGGCATTGCCTATGCATTAGGGCAGCAATCGATTATTTATTGTAGTAAGCAACAAAAATATCAGTCTGCACTGACGACCGATTATCTAAATTTAATGATAACCTGGTCATCAACGGTGGCGCATTCATTTGCAGAGCTTGAAGCATTGATTGACAACAAAGAAATGTAATAGTTTATTCTTCTTGATTATCAGGTGAGTGATTGCCTGATAATCAACTTTTTAAATTAACTACCAAAATAAATTATACCGTCGTTATATCTCTCTGCCGGGGGACGGTATGATCGATTTAAAAAATATATTGAATATCTCTGACAAATGTATTGGTCACTCACGACTTTTTCTCGCTATAAAAAGAAGTGACTCATATTTAACGAATAATGTTTATTACAAGGACTTTCCATGACCCAATCTCATTTTTCACAAAACCCGTGGTATTGCGCAGATATCATTCGTCGCCACAAACCAAACTTTACCCCACGCGTTGCGTTTATTCTTGGTTCGGGGCTGGGTGCGTTGGCTGAACAGATTGAAGGCGCGGTCGCTATTTCTTATAGCGATTTGCCGGGATTTCCGGTGAGCACCGTACATGGTCACGCAGGAGAGTTGGTCCTCGGCATGCTCTCTGGTGTGCCTGTAGCTTGCATGAAAGGTCGTGGCCATTTTTATGAGGGCCGCGGAATGACAGTCATGACTGATGCGATTCGCACGTTCAAGTTGCTGGGCTGTGAGTTGTTGTTCTGCACTAATGCTGCAGGCTCGCTTCGCCCGGAAGTGGGGGCGGGTAGTCTGGTTGCGCTGAAAGATCACATTAATACGATGCCAGGCACACCGATGACAGGCCTTAATGATGAACGTTTTGGTGAACGCTTTTTTTCATTAGCGAATGCTTACGATGCTGATCACCGCGCCGTTTTACAAACCGTTGCGCAGGAAGAAGGTTTTCCGCTCACAGAGGGCGTTTTTGTTTCTTATCCAGGGCCTAACTTCGAAACGGCGGCAGAAATTCGCATGATGCAGATGATTGGCGGTGACGTCGTGGGTATGTCTGTAGTACCTGAAGTGATTACCGCACGTCATAGCGAAATGAAAGTCGTTGCTGTGTCTGCAATAACTAATATGGCGGAAGGTTTAAGCGATGTGAAATTGTCACATGCCCAAACGCTGGCTGCAGCGGAATTATCCCGGCAAAACTTTATCAATCTGATTTGCGGATTCTTACGCAAAATCGCCTGAAAGCAATAAAAAATGGCCTCGCGGATGGGGCCATCTCACTGCGATAAGGAAACCAAAAATGAATATCGCAACGCGTTTAAAGATTATGTCTTTTCTGCAATATTTTATCTGGGGGAGTTGGTTAGTTACCCTCGGCTCTTACATGATAAACACCTTACATTTTACCGGGGCTGATGTTGGTATGGCATACAGCTCTAAAGGCATTGCGGCTATTATTATGCCAGCCATTATGGGCATTATTGCAGATAAATGGTTACGAGCTGAACGTACCTATATGCTGTGCCACTTTATTTGCGCCGGGGTACTTTTTTATGCTGCCACCGTGACTGAACCGAATATGATGTTCTGGATAATGTTGCTTAACGCAATGGCGTTCATGCCCACTATTGCATTATCCAATAGTGTTTCTTATTCGTGTCTGGCCCAGGCCGGATTAGATCCGGTAACCTGTTTTCCTCCAATCCGTGTTTATGGCACTGTGGGATTTATTGTCGCCATGTGGCTGGTGAGTTTATTGCATCTGGAGTTAAGTAGTGTGCAACTATATATTGCTTCTGGCGCTTCTTTAGTGTTAGCGATCTATGCATTAACGCTACCGAAAATCCCAGTGGTGGAGCATAAAACTAGTACTACGCTTTCCAGTAAATTAGGCCTGGATGCGTTTGTGTTATTTAAAAATCCACGTATGGTGATTTTCTTTTTATTTGCCATGTTATTAGGTGCAGTACTACAAATTACTAACGTTTTTGGTAATCCATTCCTGCATGATTTTGCCCGTAACCCTGAATTTGCGGATAGCTTCGTGGTGAAATATCCTTCCATCCTGCTCTCGGTTTCGCAAATGGCGGAAGTCGGCTTCATTCTTACTATTCCCTTCTTCCTTAAGCGTTTTGGCATAAAAACCGTCATGTTGATGAGTATGGTCGCGTGGACATTACGCTTTGGCTTCTTTGCCTTTGGCGACCCATCGCCAGGTGGCTTTGTATTATTGTTGTTATCGATGATTGTGTATGGCTGTGCGTTCGACTTTTTTAATATCTCAGGTTCAGTGTTTGTCGAACAGGAAGTGGATTCCAGTATTCGCGCCAGCGCTCAGGGCTTATTTATGACGATGGTCAACGGCGTTGGGGCGTGGATCGGCTCTCTTCTGAGTGGTATGGCGGTTGACTATTTCACGGTTGATGGTGTGAAAGATTGGCAAACTATCTGGTTGGTATTTGCTGCGTATGCGCTGGCCCTGGCAGTGATCTTTGCCCTGTTTTTCCGTTATAAGCATGAACCTGAAAAAATGGCACAATAATCATTAGCTCACTGATGTAAACGGGGTTGACCTTTATTGCAATGTGCTAGATTTGGAGCCTTACCAAACCTTATGGAGCGCAATAATTATGGAAAGTACGCATCGTATTGATCTCAAGTTATTGCGCTATTTTCTTGCGGTCGCAGAAGAACTTCACTTTGGGCGGGCGGCTGCGCGGCTCAATATGTCGCAGCCGCCATTAAGTATTCATATTAAAGATCTGGAACAACAACTGGGCACGTTGCTGTTCGTTCGTCATTCGCGCAGTGTGGCGCTCACTCATGCGGGAAAAATTTTACTGGAAGAATCACGACGGTTACTGGCGAATGCCAGTCAGGCGATGGCACGGGTTGAGCAGATTGGTCGCGGTGAGGCAGGGCGGATTGAGCTGGGCGTGGTGGGAACAGCAATGTGGGGGCGAATGCGTCCGGCGATGCGGTGCTTTCTGAAAGAATGCCCCAATGTTCATGTCTCATTTCGTGAAAAATCACCAGGCATGCAAATGGCGTTGCTGGAGCGGCGGGAACTGGATGCGGGTATCTGGCGGATGGCGATTGAACCAACCACGGGGTTTACCAGCTTACGCTTACATGAATCCTCTTTTCTGGTTGCTATTCCGCAAGACCATCATCTGGCATCGCGAGATGCTATCCCGCTAACCGCATTACGCAATGAATACTTTGTAACGCTGCCTTCCGTCCATTCTGACTGGGCGTTTTTACAGCGCGTTTGTCAGCAGGCAGGTTTTTCACCGATGATCGTCCGGGAGGCCGTAGAGCCGCAAACTGTGCTGGCGATGATCAGTATGGGATTAGGCGTGACATTAATGGCAGATAGTTATGCTCAGATGAGTTGGCCCGGTGTGGTATTTCGTCCACTGGAAGAACGTATTCCGGCAGATCTGTATATTGTCTATGAACAGCAACATGCGGCGCCTGCGCTGGAGAGGTTGGTTAATGCCTTGATCGCGTGAAGGAATATCGTAGATAGCAAAAAGGCGCCTTTAGGGCGCCTTTTTACATTGGTGGGTCGTGCAGGATTCGAACCTGCGACCAATTGATTAAAAGTCAACTGCTCTACCAACTGAGCTAACGACCCGAAGTGGTGGGTGATGACGGGATCGAACCGCCGACCCCCTCCTTGTAAGGGAGGTGCTCTCCCAGCTGAGCTAATCACCCACTTCGGTACTTCACATTTTTACAAGAAATTTAGCTGGCGAGAAAGTGGTGGGTGATGACGGGATCGAACCGCCGACCCCCTCCTTGTAAGGGAGGTGCTCTCCCAGCTGAGCTAATCACCCACTTCTCAATTTCTTGCTACACGGCGGAGACTACATAAAGTAGTTGGTGGGTGATGACGGGATCGAACCGCCGACCCCCTCCTTGTAAGGGAGGTGCTCTCCCAGCTGAGCTAATCACCCCCGCTGTGTGGAGTCGCATTATAGGGAGAGTTGGAAATGAGTCAACGCATTTTCTAAAGAAATTGTTCGTTCGTCGTAAATTTAAGCAGGGTGATCGCAAAACAGACCGTGTTGCGCAATTTGTCAACGAAAACAATAATGCGTAAGGTAGCAACCCGAACTACATTGAGGAATCAGGCGGGAGTGATAGAATATCGCCCACTCAATTTTTCCAGGATTTGCCGGTTGTCGGCATCTTTCTAAACGTAAGGCCATTTCATGAAAATCAAAACTCGCTTCGCGCCAAGCCCAACAGGCTATCTGCACGTTGGCGGCGCGCGTACTGCTCTTTACTCCTGGCTTTTTGCACGTAACCACGGCGGTGAGTTCGTGCTGCGTATTGAAGACACCGATCTTGAGCGTTCCACGCCGGAAGCTATCGAAGCCATTATGGATGGCATGAACTGGCTGAGTCTGGAGTGGGATGAAGGCCCGTACTTCCAGACCAAACGTTTCGATCGCTATAACGCGGTGATCGATCAGATGCTGGAAGAGGGTACTGCCTATAAATGCTACTGTTCTAAAGAGCGCCTCGAAGCGCTGCGTGAAGAGCAGATGGCAAAAGGCGAGAAGCCGCGTTATGACGGCCGTTGCCGCCACAGCCATGAACATCACGCTGATGATGAACCGTGCGTTGTACGTTTTGCTAACCCACAGGAAGGTTCCGTTGTTTTTGACGATCAGATCCGTGGTCCGATCGAGTTCAGCAACCAGGAGCTGGATGATCTGATTATCCGCCGTACCGATGGTTCTCCGACCTATAACTTCTGTGTGGTGGTTGACGACTGGGATATGGAAATCACTCACGTCATCCGTGGTGAAGACCATATCAACAACACGCCGCGCCAGATCAACATCCTGAAAGCACTGAAAGCGCCCGTACCGGTTTACGCGCACGTTTCTATGATCAACGGTGATGATGGTAAAAAATTGTCCAAACGTCACGGTGCAGTCAGCGTAATGCAGTACCGCGACGACGGCTATCTGCCAGAAGCACTGCTGAACTATCTGGTGCGTTTGGGCTGGTCCCACGGCGATCAGGAAATCTTCACCCGTGAAGAGATGATCAAGTACTTCACCCTGAATGCCGTCAGCAAATCTGCCAGTGCGTTCAACACTGACAAACTGCTGTGGTTGAACCATCACTATATTAACGCGCTGCCGCCGGAGTATGTAGCTACTCACTTACAGTGGCACATCGAGCAGGAAAATATTGATACCCGTAACGGCCCGCAGCTTGCTGAGCTGGTGAAACTGCTGGGCGAACGCTGCAAAACGCTCAAAGAGATGGCGCAAAGCTGCCGCTATTTCTACGAAGATTTTGCTGAGTTCGATGCCGACGCCGCGAAAAAACATCTGCGTCCGGTAGCGCGCCAGCCGCTGGAAGTAGTGCGCGATAAACTGTCTGCTATCACTGACTGGACGGCGGAAAATGTTCACCACGCAATTCAGGTAACGGCGGATGAGCTGGAAGTGGGCATGGGTAAAGTTGGGATGCCGCTGCGTGTCGCCGTTACCGGTGCGGGGCAGTCTCCGGCGCTGGACGTTACCGTTCACGCGATCGGTAAGACACGTAGCATTGAGCGTATCAACAAAGCGCTGGCCTTTATTGCTGAACGCGAAAATCAGCAGTAATTAGCGTATAAAAAGATAAACGGCAGGAGATAATATCCTGCCGTTTTTTTATTTATGCTGATTCGTCAATATCGAGACGGGCGAGGAAATTGCGAATTCCTTCACGTGACAAAAATTGCGCGACTTTTTCCTGCTCAATGTCAGTCATATTATCTATCGCGTTGATAATTTGTCGATACGCCGGGGCGCGTGCTCCAGGAGCGTATTCGGCAATTCTCTCTTCAGCTTCCATCAACATTGGTGTGTTATGGAACGCAGGCGTGTTCTGAATAAACTCGCAAACCTGCGAATCGACCAGAATAAGTCTGGCACGACCTCCTTTCACGCCGGGAAACTTTTCCGTTCTCCAGCCTTTTTCTCTGATCCAACGGTTAACAGTTTGTTTAGCCACACCCAGGCATTCCGCCAGCTCTTCGGTGGTCATTTTATTACGTAATCTTTTCATATTATTTGCTGTCGCGAATCCCTAAGCGTTGTAATAATCCGATAATCCCTTCCCGCAGAAGCAAGGATGTAAACTGTTTTTGTTCAAGAGGCGTCATCTCTTTCGCCAGCGTCACCAGCAGCACTTCAAGAGGCGTATCGGCAGACAGTTCAGGTGCCTCTCTTTGATCGTCCGGACGTTCTGCATTACGAATATATTCACGAACTTGTTTATTGACGTGAATCAGCCGGGCCTTGCCACCCTGGACACCTGGTTTTGGTGATGTCGTCCAGCCTTGCTTGCGTACCCATTTATTAATGGTCTGGCGGCTATAACCGGTCAGCCTGGCAAGTTCATCTGGCGTCATCCTCTCCTTGAACATAACAATTCCCTGAATGATTGCGGGTCTATTAGTGGTTCATTTTATAACACCACTTTACAAGAAACCGTGACAGGAATAACTACTGAATGCGAGCGACTATCCAAAATAGTTCATTTGCCTGATTTTTCAGCGATTGAAACTACGCCTTGCAATTTGCCGTTGACACATTCGGGCGGAATTCATATGATGCCGCCCGTCAACTCGACAAGCTTTACGTGATGGGGCTATAGCTCAGCTGGGAGAGCGCCTGCTTTGCACGCAGGAGGTCTGCGGTTCGATCCCGCATAGCTCCACCAAATTTTGCACCCAGCAAATTTGGTACGTAAACGACTCGTGGGGCTATAGCTCAGCTGGGAGAGCGCTTGCATGGCATGCAAGAGGTCAGCGGTTCGATCCCGCTTAGCTCCACCAAATTTCAAACCCTCGCTGCGAAGCGGGGGTTTTTTGTCTCTGCTTTTTGCCGCTTTTGTAATACAGTCTACCTTCCAGGTTAGTGTTGCCTGTTGGAAACATCATTGGATGAAATATCGGCAGCAGGTCGGTCCCTGTTTGCTTCGCGATGCGAATAAACATATTATTTGTGTGCCTTAAAACCCCGATCAGTGAGAGTAGTGTACTCATGTTTGTGGAGCATAACCTGATAAAAAATATCAAGATATTTGCACTAGCGTTTACGCTCACCGTGGTACTTATTCAGCTATCCCGTTTTATCTCGCCACTTGCTGTTATCCATTCCAGCTATATTTTCCTGGCGTGGATGCCACTGTGCGTAATGCTGTCAATCTTGTTTATCTTTGGCTGGCGCGGTGTCGTTCCTGTTTTATGCGGGATGTTTTGCACCAATCTGTGGAACTTTCATCTCTCTTTTTTACAGACCGCGGTCATGCTCGGCAGCCAGACGTTTGTCGTGTTGTGTGCCTGCGCAATATTACGCTGGCAGCTGGGGACGCGTTGGCGTTATGGATTGACCAGCCGATATGTCTGGCAACGTCTGTTCTGGCTTGGTTTGGTGACACCGATCGGCATCAAATGCAGCATGTATCTTGTGGGGAGCTTCTTTGATTTCCCGCTAAAGATATCTACCTTTTTCGGCGATGCGGATGCCATTTTCACGGTCGTTGATTTGCTAAGCCTTTTCACCGCAGTGCTGATTTACAACATGCTTTTTTACTATCTCACCCGCATGATTGTAAGTCCCCACTTTGCACAGATATTGTGGCGTAGGGATATCGCTCCGTCGTTGAGCAAAGAGAAACGCGCATTTACCTTAAGCTGGCTGGCAGCTCTTAGCGTGCTGCTACTTCTGATGTGCACACCGTATGAAAATGACTTTATTGCCGGTTATCTGGTACCTGTTTTCTTTATCATCTTTACCCTCGGTGTCGGTAAGCTTCGCTATCCGTTTTTAAATCTCACTTGGGCTGTTTCAACGCTTTGCCTTCTGAATTACAACCAGAACTTTTTGCAAGGGGTACTAACCGAATATTCGCTGGCATTTATTCTCGCAGTGCTGATTTCCTTTAGCGTTTGCCTGCTCTATATGGTACGCATTTATTATCGTAGCGAATGGCTTAACCGTCGCTGGCATTTGCAGGCACTGACCGATCCGTTAACGCTATTACCCAACTTTCGCGCACTGGAGCAATCGCAGGAGCAAGAGGCTGGTAAGAGTTTTTGCTGTCTGCGCATTGATAATCTTGAGTTTATGAGTCGCCATTACGGGTTAATGATGCGCGTTCATTGTATTCGCTCAATTTACCGTACATTGCTGCCGTTGATGCAGGAAAACGAAAAGTTGTATCAATTGCCGGGGAGCGAATTGCTGTTGGTACTGACCGGGCCGGAAACGGAAGGGCGGTTACAGCATATGGTTAACATTCTCAACAGTCGGCAAATCCACTGGAACAATACCGGGCTGGATATGGGCTATGGTGCTGCCTGGGGACGTTTTGACGGTAATCAGGATACTCTGCAGCCAATGCTGGGGCAGTTAAGCTGGCTGGCGGAGCAATCCTGCGCACATCATCATGTGCTGGCGCTGGACAGCAGAGAGGAGATGGTTTCCGGGCAGACCACTAAACAGGTGCTATTGCTGAATACCATTCGCACGGCGTTAGATCAGGGTGATTTGCTTCTCTACGCCCAGCCAATTCGCAACAAAGAGGGTGAAGGTTATGATGAGATCCTCGCGCGACTGAAGTATGACGGCGGCATTATGACCCCGGATAAGTTTCTGCCCCTTATTGCTCAGTTTAACCTTAGCGCGCGATTCGATTTACAGGTGCTGGAATCCCTGCTGAAGTGGCTGGCAACCCACCCTTGCGACAAGAAAGGCCCGCGCTTTTCAGTCAATTTAATGCCGCTCACTCTGCTGCAAAAGAATATCGCCGGGCGAATTATTCGTCTGTTTAAACGTTACCGTGTCTCCCCGGAGGCTGTGATTATTGAGATCACCGAGGAGCAGGCGTTTTCTAACGCAGAAAGCAGTATGTACAATATCGAACAACTGCATAAGTTTGGCTTCCGTATTGCGATTGATGACTTTGGCACAGGCTATGCCAACTACGAACGGTTAAAACGTTTGCAGGCTGATATCATCAAGATTGATGGCGTCTTCGTTAAGGATATCGTCACTAATACACTGGATGCGATGATAGTGAGATCAATTACCGATCTGGCGAAAGCGAAGTCATTGAGTGTGGTCGCGGAGTTTGTCGAGACGCAACAGCAGCAGGCGCTATTGCATAAGCTCGGGGTGCAATATCTGCAAGGGTATTTAATTGGTCGCCCGCAACCATTAGTTGATTAACAGGCGTAAAAATGCCGGGGAATTATCCCCGGCATTTGAGGTTGATGACAAACGGACAATTGCCTGATGCGCTGCGCTTATCGGGCCTGCATGGAAACACAATCTATTGAATTTACGTTGTTTTGTCAGCTTGGTAGGGCATTTACGCCGCATCCGGCATAAACAAAGCGCACGTTGTCAACAAACTGAAGCCGGGGAATTATCCCCGGCTTTTTTAATGGATTCGCTTACAGTACCAGTGCTGCGATTGACGCAGACAGCACACTCACCAGCGTAGAGCCGTAAACCAGTTTCAGACCGAAGCGAGAAACCACGTTACCTTGCTCTTCGTTCAGGCCTTTAACGGCACCCGCGATAATCCCGATAGAAGAGAAGTTAGCGAAGGATACCAGGAACACAGAGAGGATACCTTCAGCACGCGGAGAGAGCGTGGAAGCAATTTTCTGCAGATCCATCATCGCAACGAACTCGTTGGAAACCAGTTTGGTCGCCATAATACTGCCCACCTGCAGTGCTTCACTGGAAGGAACACCCATCACCCATGCAATCGGATAGAAGATGTAGCCCAGAATGCCCTGGAAGGAGATGCTGTAGCCAAACCAGCCAGTCACGGTAGCAAACAGAGCGTTCAGTGCTGCGATCAGGGCGATAAAGCCGATCAGCATTGCGGCAACGATAATGGCCACTTTGAAGCCCGCCAGAATGTATTCACCCAGCATTTCGAAGAAGCTCTGGCCTTCGTGCAGGTCGGACATCTGAATATTTTCTTCGCTGGCATCAACACGGTAAGGGTTGATCAGAGACAGCACGATAAAGGTGCTGAACATGTTCAGTACCAGTGCAGCAACCACGTATTTCGGTTCCAGCATGGTCATGTATGCACCAACGATGGACATAGAAACGGTGGACATCGCTGTTGCTGCCATGGTGTACATACGATTACGGGAGATTTTGCCGAGGATATCTTTATAGGCGATAAAGTTCTCGGACTGACCCAGAATCAGGGAGCTGACGGCGTTAAAGGATTCCAGTTTGCCCATGCCGTTGACTTTGGAGAGCAGGAAACCAATTGCGCGGATAATCACCGGCAATACGCGAATATGCTGGAGAATACCGATCAGTGCAGAGATAAAGACGATAGGGCACAGGACTTTCAGGAAGAAGAAAGCCAGACCTTGATCGTTCATGCTACCAAAGACGAAGTTAGTCCCTTCGTTGGCAAACCCGAGCAGTTTTTCGAACATTTCGGAGAAGCCTTTCACGAAGCCCAGACCAACGTCGGAGTTCAGGAAGAACCACGCCAGTAACACTTCGATAACAAGCAGTTGAATAACATAACGGATACGAATTTTTTTGCGGTCGCTGCTTACCAGCAGTGCGAGAATCGCAACAACGGCAAGTGCCAGTACAAAATGAAGGACGCGGTCCATATTTGCTCCAAATATGAGGCAGGTTAAATTTCCGTGCACATTCTATGTAACAAAATTCCGAAAAACGAGATCTGACACACACTATAATGACGTCCTGTGACAAGCTTCAAAAATAGTGAGTTGCCATACATTTCTGCTATGTTGTGTATGGAAGCTGGAAGTTATGTAAATGTGCTAACATTAATCATAAGCGTAACATTCAAATCATCAATCTTTTCGTAGTCATAATCCTGGTCTATCAGAGAAATCACCACAATCCATTTAAATGAATTTGATAATCATTCTCGTTTGGCATAGCATGAAACATAGCAAAGGCTATGTTTTAGAGGCACAAGATGACGAACTATCGCGTTGAGAGTAGCAGCGGTCGGGCAGCGCGCAAGATGAGGCTCGCATTAATGGGACCTGCGTTCATTGCGGCAATTGGTTATATCGATCCCGGTAACTTTGCGACCAATATTCAGGCGGGCGCCAGCTTCGGCTATCAACTGCTGTGGGTGGTTGTCTGGGCCAACCTGATGGCGATGCTGATTCAGATCCTCTCGGCCAAACTCGGGATTGCCACTGGTAAAAATCTGGCGGAGCAAATTCGCGACCACTACCCACGTCCGGTAGTCTGGTTCTATTGGGTCCAGGCGGAAATTATTGCGATGGCGACCGATCTGGCGGAATTTATTGGTGCGGCGATCGGTTTCAAACTCATTCTTGGTGTTTCTTTATTGCAGGGTGCGGTGCTGACGGGGATCGCCACTTTCCTGATTTTAATGCTGCAACGTCGCGGGCAAAAACCGCTAGAGAAAGTGATTGGTGGGCTTCTGTTGTTTGTCGCGGCGGCTTACATTGTCGAGCTGATTTTCTCGCAACCGAATCTGGTGCAGTTGAGCAAAGGTATGGCGATACCGAGTTTACCGACCTCGGAAGCGGTCTTCCTGGCGGCTGGCGTGTTAGGGGCGACGATTATGCCGCATGTGATTTATCTTCACTCTTCGCTTACCCAGCATCTACACGGTGGTTCACGCCAGCAACGTTACTCTGCGACTAAATGGGATGTGGCGATTGCCATGACCATCGCTGGCTTTGTCAATCTGGCGATGATGGCTACGGCTGCGGCGGCGTTCCACTTTTCCGGTCATACGGGAGTTGCCGATCTTGACGAAGCTTACCTGACGCTGCAACCGCTGTTAAGCAATGCTGCGGCAACGGTTTTTGGTTTAAGTCTGGTGGCGGCGGGGCTTTCGTCAACGGTAGTGGGTACGTTGGCAGGGCAGGTGGTGATGCAGGGGTTCATTCGCTTTCATATTCCGCTGTGGGTACGCCGTACGGTAACCATGCTGCCGTCATTTATTGTCATTCTGATGGGATTAGATCCGACACGGATTCTGGTTATGAGTCAGGTGCTGCTCAGTTTTGGTATTGCTCTGGCGCTGGTGCCGCTGCTGATTTTCACCAGTGACAGCAAATTGATGGGCGATCTGGTGAATAGCAAATGGGTTAAACAAATCGGCTGGATGATTGTGGTGCTGGTGGTAACGCTGAATATCTGGTTGTTGGTGGGAACGGCATTGGGGCTGTAGTTGAATGAGTGTCGCATCAGGCACCACTGGCGGATGCGGCGTAAAACGCCTTATCCGCCCTACGCGTTAAATGGAGCGGGTTTGTAGGCCTGATAAGACGCGCAAGCGCCGCATCAGGCACCACTGGCGGATGCGGCGTAAAACGCCTTACCCGCCCTACGCGTTCAATGAAGTGGGTTTGTAGGCCTGATAAGACGCGCAAGCGTCGCATCAGGCATTGCGCTCCATTAGCGAATGTGTTTAATGACGATGCCCATGTCCACGGCCTTTTCCGCGATGATCATCACGGTCGCGCCAGCCTTCGCGATAGCCACGCTCATACGCTTTACGCTTATCCCAACCACGGTGATAGCCATTATCATGACGCCACCAGCGGTTTTTACGCCATTCATAATTACGGTGCCAGTAGTCACGATCGCGCCAGTGGCCGCCGTCCCAGTAGTTACCATAATTATCGCGATCGCCAATTTGTAATTTAATTGATGGCAGTAAGGTAATTTCACCTGCGTTTGCTGCAAGCGGGATAAATGCCATCAGGGCGGCCGCCAGAAACAGTGACCTGAACATTGTTATTCTCCTTCACGATCGAAGCCGTCAGCGGCCTGTTAACGCAATATTACGGGGAGGTAAAGCCCCGTTTCATCGCCATAACTCTTAAATCATAAGGGAGAGCATTTTTTGCTAAAGGTTATCGTGGGGTGGCTGTTGTTTTGGACGATTCACCATCATCATCGGTTTACCTGCCAGTAATAACCATGCCGGAAGCATGACGATACACAGTAGCGGTAACAATGTGGAATCAGGTACAACGACCGCCGCCATAAACAAACTTAGCCAGCCATCGCGCGTTACCACCAGTACGAGGCCGAGAATCGCGCAGGAAACGGTAATGGCCGCTGGAACGGCGGGAACGTGCGCATGCAGCATCAAACCTAACGCTACGCCGACAAATACCGCCGGGAAGATTCGCCCGCCGCGAAACCCGCTGGCGGCGGCAATGACCAGGGCGGCAAGTTTGATTACCGCCAGCAATAAGTAATCGCTGGTGCTGAAAGCCTGATTTGTCACCATCTGCTGCATCTCGTCCAGCCCTTTAAATAGCGAAACAGGCCCACCAATAACACCCAGAATACCGAGAATAAAGCCGCCAACCCCCAGCATGAGGACCGGATTTTTAATCTGATGCATCATCGCGTGCACCCGTGGGAAACACCACACTGCAACCATACCTGCCGCAATGGCGATCGCCGTCACAATTGCACCACTGATAATGTCTGCTAACTGCATCTGTCCGTAATGAGCAATGGGCAGCGAAAAATGAGGATGGATAAACAATCCGGTGGTTAGTGCGCCAGCCGCCGCTGCCATTAACGGCGCAAAGAGACGATCCCAAAGTGGAACGTCGTGGCTGCCATTTAAGGTTTGCGAAAATATCAACGCCGCCGCAACAGGAGTGCCAAACAGTGCGCCGATGGTGCCCGCAGAGGCTAAAATAGTCCACTCCATCCGGTTCACTCGTGGTAACAGACGCGCGCCAATCGCCACCGCGAGGGCGATATTGACGGTCATAATGGGATGTTCCGGCCCAAGACTGACGCCGCCCGCAAGACCGAGAATTAATGCTACGATCAGTCCTGGTAGCGCAGAGGGGGAGACTGGCGCGCCAATCAGCGCTTCACAGGCAGGATCCGGCCCGGCATGACCCCGGCTGAAACGGATGACTAGCCCAACAGCGGCCCCTGTCAGCGTTAAAATTCCGATGATCCAGAGCGGTGAATCTTGGGCTATCCCCAGACTTCCCGGCAGTCGTTGCCAGAGCAGATTCTGTAATACCGAGGCGATTTTCATTACCACCATCAGAATAAGACTGGACGCAATCCCAATTGCCAGAGCGGGGAGCGATAATAACAACATGGTTCTGGCTCGCGGATGGAGCATGTTCTATTCCTTTATGCGGGTTCAGATATTTAGTTTGCCCAGCTTGCATAAAGACATCGCTGCAATTGGTGCTGAAACGATAAAGTAAATGTGTGACCCAGATCGATATTTACAGGGAGCCCGCCTCTACGGCGTTGTTGTTATGCCCCCATGAACTTACAGTGTGAGAAAGAATTATTTTGACTTTAGCGGAGCAGTTGAAGAATGACAAAGTATGCATTAGTCGGTGATGTGGGCGGTACTAACGCACGTCTTGCTCTGTGTGATATTGCCAGTGGTGAAATCTCGCAGGCTAAAACCTATTCAGGGCTTGATTATCCCAGCCTGGAAGCGGTCATTCGCGTTTATCTTGAAGAGCATAAAGTCGAGGTGAAAGATGGCTGCATCGCCATTGCTTGCCCAATTACCGGTGACTGGGTGGCAATGACCAACCACACCTGGGCGTTTTCGATTGCCGAAATGAAAAAGAATCTCGGTTTTAGCCACCTGGAGATTATTAACGATTTTACGGCGGTTTCGATGGCGATCCCGATGCTGAAAAAAGAGCATCTGATCCAGTTTGGCGGCGCAGAACCGGTTGAAGGTAAACCTGTCGCGGTGTACGGTGCCGGGACAGGGCTTGGGGTTGCACATCTGGTCCATGTCGATAAACGCTGGGTAAGCCTGCCTGGTGAAGGTGGTCACGTTGATTTTGCGCCAAACAGTGAAGAAGAAGCCATTATCCTTGAAATACTGCGCGCGGAAATTGGCCATGTCTCGGCTGAACGCGTGCTCTCTGGCCCTGGTCTGGTAAATCTGTATCGCGCGATTGTGAAAGCCGACAACCGCCTGCCGGAAAATCTCAAGCCAAAAGATATTACCGAACGCGCGCTGGCCGACAGCTGCACCGATTGCCGCCGCGCGTTGTCACTGTTTTGCGTCATTATGGGGCGTTTTGGCGGCAATCTGGCGCTCAATCTCGGAACATTTGGCGGCGTCTATATTGCGGGCGGTATCGTTCCGCGTTTCCTTGAGTTCTTCAAAGCCTCTGGTTTTCGTGCCGCATTTGAAGATAAAGGGCGCTTTAAAGATTATGTTCATGATATTCCGGTCTATTTAATTGTGCACGATAACCCTGGGCTTCTCGGTTCCGGTGCACATTTACGCCAGACCTTAGGCCACATTCTGTAAATCCTTCCTGTCATATCGGGAGGTGACTCTCCCGATAATCTTTTAAATCAATCAGTTAATTCAATTTTTCTTTGTGTCTCCTCACAAGGCCGACCTGCGTCACACTTCCGCACTACGGGATTAATTCTCCAGTAAATGCATTATTTGTCTGGTAACGGCAATTTGTTTTGCACGTTCATAATTTCATTTGTCAACTATAAACGAACGAGGAAATAACGATGAGTAAGAAACTGATTGCCTTATGTGCCTGCCCAATGGGCCTGGCTCACACCTTTATGGCCGCCCAGGCGCTGGAAGAAGCGGCAGTGGAAGCCGGCTATGAAGTGAAAATTGAAACCCAGGGCGCGGACGGCATCCAGAACCGCCTGACGGCGCAGGATATCGCCGAAGCGACCATCATCATTCATTCCGTGGCAGTAACACCAGAAGATAACGAGCGTTTCGAATCACGCGACGTTTATGAAATCACTTTGCAGGACGCAATTAAAAACGCTGCGGGCATCATCAAAGAAATCGAAGAGATGATTGCCGCTGAACAACAGTAATATTCGACAGGGATAATTATTATGGCCATTAAAAAACGCAGTGCAACCGTTGTGCCTGGCGCATCCGGTGCGGCAGCGGCAGTTAAGAATCCGCAGGCCTCTAAAACCAGCTTCTGGGGTGAACTCCCGCAGCATGTGATGTCAGGGATTTCACGCATGGTGCCGACCTTAATTATGGGCGGTGTGATCCTCGCTTTCAGCCAGCTGATTGCCTATAGCTGGCTTAAAATTCCCGCAGACATCGGCATTATGGATGCTCTTAATAGTGGGAAATTTTCCGGTTTCGACCTCTCCTTACTGAAATTTGCCTGGCTGTCGCAGTCCTTTGGCGGCGTGCTGTTTGGCTTTGCCATTCCGATGTTTGCCGCTTTTGTGGCGAATTCTATTGGCGGCAAACTGGCGTTCCCGGCTGGGTTTATCGGCGGGTTGATGTCTACCCAGCCCACGCAACTGCTGAACTTTGATCCCAGTGCTATGCAGTGGGCGACCTCTTCACCAGTCCCGTCTACCTTCATTGGTGCGCTGATTATTTCTATCGTCGCGGGTTACCTCGTGAAATGGATGAACCAGAAAATCCAGTTACCGGATTTCCTGTTAGCGTTCAAAACCACATTTTTGCTACCGATTCTTTCCGCCATTTTTGTCATGCTGGCGATGTACTACGTGATCACGCCGTTTGGTGGCTGGATCAACGGCGGTATCCGTACCGTGCTGACCGCTGCTGGTGAGAAGGGCGCGCTGATGTACGCAATGGGCATTGCTGCGGCGACTGCAATCGACTTGGGTGGTCCAATCAACAAAGCAGCTGGTTTCGTCGCCTTCAGCTTTACCACTGACCATGTATTACCAGTCACCGCACGTTCTATCGCTATTGTTATTCCGCCGATTGGTCTGGGTCTGGCGACCATTATCGATCGTCGCTTAACTGGCAAACGCCTGTTTAATGCCCAGCTTTATCCGCAGGGTAAAACCGCGATGTTCCTGGCGTTTATGGGGATCAGTGAAGGTGCGATTCCGTTTGCGCTGGAAAGCCCCATCACCGCTATTCCGTCCTATATGGTTGGCGCGATTGTCGGTTCCACTGCTGCTGTCTGGCTGGGCGCAGTGCAATGGTTCCCGGAATCCGCTATCTGGGCGTGGCCGCTGGTCACTAATCTGGGCGTCTATATGGCGGGGATCGCGCTGGGAGCAATCATTACTGCGCTGATGGTGGTGTTCCTGCGTCTGATGATGTTCCGCAAAGGCAAATTGTTAATCGATAGCCTGTAAGAAGGAAAAATCCAGATGACATTACTCGCTTCGCTGCGCGACTGGCTTAAGGCGCAACAACTGGATGCGGTGCTCCTTTCCTCACGGCAGAACAAACAGCCGCATCTGGGGATCTCCACCGGATCAGGTTATGTGGTGATTAGCCGTGAAAGTGCGCACATTCTGGTGGACTCGCGCTATTACGCGGATGTAGAAGCCCGCACGCAAGGTTACCAGCTGCATTTGCTCGACGCGATGCACACGCTTGCCACCATCGTCAGGCAAATCATTGCCGATGAGCAGTTGCAAACGCTCGGTTTTGAAGGCCAGCAGGTGAGTTGGGAAACCGCGCACCGCTGGAAGTCTGAACTCAATGCGAAGCTGGTAAGCGCCACGCCGGATGTGCTGCGGCAAATCAAAACGCCAGAGGAGGTGGAGAAAATCCGCCTCGCCTGTGGGATTGCCGATCGTGGCGCAGAGCATATTCGCCGCTTTATTCAGGCGGGGATGAGCGAATGCGAGATAGCCGCTGAACTGGAGTGGTTTATGCGCCAGCAGGGCGCAGAAAAAGCCTCTTTTGACACCATTGTCGCCAGCGGCTGGCGTGGGGCGCTGCCGCACGGTAAAGCCAGCGACAAGATTGTTGCAGCAGGCGAGTTTGTCACTCTCGATTTCGGTGCGCTGTATCAGGGTTACTGCTCTGATATGACGCGCACCTTGCTGGTGAATGGCGAAGGGGTGAGCGCCGAATCTCACCCGCTGTTTGACGTGTATCAGATTGTCCTGCAAGCACAGCTGGCGGCAATCTCCGCGATTCGCCCCGGCGTGCGCTGCCAACAGGTTGACGATGCCGCGCGCCGGGTCATTACAGAAGCCGGTTATGGCGACTATTTTGGTCACAACACCGGTCATGCTATCGGCATTGAAGTACATGAAGATCCGCGCTTTTCACCGCGGGACACCACGACGCTACAGCCAGGCATGTTACTGACCGTGGAGCCGGGGATTTATTTGCCAGGGCAAGGGGGCGTGCGCATCGAAGATGTTGTGCTGGTCACCCCGCAAGGCGCAGAAGTGCTCTACGCCATGCCGAAAACAGTGTTGCTCACGGGAGAGGCATAATGGATTTATCGCTATTGAAAGCGTTGAGCGAGGCAGATGCGATCGCCTCGTCGGAACAGGAAGTGCGGCAGATCCTGCTGGATGAAGCGGATCGCCTGCAAAAAGAAGTGCGATTTGACGGCCTGGGATCGGTGCTGATCCGCCTCAATGAATCGACAGGTCCGAAAGTGATGATCTGCGCCCATATGGATGAAGTGGGATTTATGGTGCGCAGCGTCTCCCGCGAAGGGGCGATTGATGTGCTGCCAGTTGGCAATGTGCGCATGGCTGCCCGCCAGCTGCAGTCGGTGCGCATCACTACCCGTGAAGAGTGCAAAATTCCCGGTCTGCTTGATGGCGAGCGGCAGGGGAATGATGTCAGCGCCATGCGCGTGGACATTGGCGCGCGCTCGTATGACGAAGTGATGCAGGCAGGAATTCGTCCAGGCGATCGCGTCACGTTTGATACTACTTTTCAGGTTCTCCCCCACCAGCGGGTGATGGGGAAAGCCTTTGATGACCGCCTCGGTTGCTATCTGCTGGTGACGTTACTGCGCGAACTGCACGACGCCGAATTGCCTGCGGAAGTGTGGCTGGTGGCAAGTTCCAGCGAAGAGGTGGGATTACGCGGCGGGCAAACTGCCACCCGCGCGGTGTCGCCGGATGTCGCCATTGTGCTTGATACCGCCTGCTGGGCGAAAAACTTTGATTATGGCGCGGCTAACCATCGCCAGATTGGTAACGGGCCGATGCTGGTGTTAAGCGACAAGTCACTGATTGCGCCGCCAAAACTTACCGTCTGGATCGAAACCGTGGCGGCAGAAATTGGCGTGCCGTTACAGGCGGATATGTTCAGTAACGGCGGCACGGACGGTGGAGCGGTGCACTTAACCGGTACTGGCATACCCACAGTGGTGATGGGGCCAGCAACCCGCCATGGACATTGCGCCGCATCGATTGCCGACTGCCGCGACATTTTGCAGATGCAGCAGCTTTTATCTGCCCTTATTCAACGTCTTACCCGTGAGACGGTTGTTCAACTGACGGATTTCAGATGATCTCCTGATTAACCCGGAGCGGTTATGTTAACGATTCAATTTCTCTGTCCTTTACCTAACGGTCTACATGCTCGTCCGGCGTGGGAACTTAAAGAGCAGTGCAGCCACTGGCAAAGCGAAATCACCTTCATCAACCATCGCCAGAACGCGAAGGCGGATGCCAAAAGTTCGCTGGCGCTGATTGGCACCGGCACATTATTTAATGACAGTTGCAGCCTGAACATTAGCGGCAGCGATGAAGAGCAGGCGCGGCGCGTGCTGGAAGAGTACATCCAGGTGCGCTTTATCGACAGCGACAGCGTCCAGCCGACGCAGGCAGAACTGACGGCGCACCCGCTGCCGCGTTCATTAAGCCGCCTGAACCCTGATTTACTGTACGGCAATGTGCTGGCAAGCGGCGTCGGCGTGGGTACGCTGACCCTGTTACAGAGCAACAGCCTCGACAGTTATCGGGCAATCCCGGCCAGTGCGCAAGACTCCACCTGGCTGGAACACAGCCTGGCAACGCTTGCCGAGCAACTGAACCAGCAGTTGCGCGAGCGTGACGGCGAAAGCAAAACCATCCTCAGCGCCCATTTGTCGCTGATTCAGGATGATGAATTTGCAGGGAATATCCGTCGCCTGATGGCAGAACAGCATCAGGGGCTGGGAGCGGCGATCATCAGCAATATGGAGCAGGTTTGCGCCAAACTTTCTGCCTCTGCCAGCGATTATCTGCGCGAGCGGGTCAGCGACATTCGTGATATCAGCGAACAGTTGCTGCATATCACCTGGCCGGAACTGAAGCCGCGTAATAATCTGGTGCTCGAAAAACCGACCATTCTGGTGGCTGAAGATTTAACCCCAAGCCAGTTTTTGAGCCTCGATTTGAAAAATCTTGCAGGCATGATTCTGGAGAAAACTGGGCGCACCTCGCATACTCTGATTCTGGCCCGCGCCTCGGCGATCCCGGTTTTGAGCGGCCTGCCGCTGGATGCCATTGCCCGTTATGCCGAACAACCGGCGGTGCTTGACGCCCAATGTGGCGTGCTGGCGGTAAATCCTGATGACGCGGTGAGCGGTTATTATCAGGTTGCGCAGACGCTGGCGGATAAACGTCAGCAGCAACAGGCGCAGGCCGCCGCGCAGCTGGCCTATTCTCGTGATAACAAGCGTATTGATATTGCGGCGAATATTGGCACTGCTCTGGAAGCACCAGGCGCGTTTGCTAACGGCGCGGAAGGCGTCGGGCTGTTTCGTACCGAAATGCTCTATATGGATCGTGACAGCGCGCCGGACGAGCAGGAGCAATTTGAAGCCTACCAGCAGGTGCTACTGGCAGCGGGCGACAAACCGATTATCTTCCGCACGATGGACATCGGCGGCGATAAAAGCATTCCTTATCTGAATATTCCCCAGGAAGAGAACCCGTTCCTCGGCTATCGCGCGGTACGTATTTACCCGGAATTTGCTGGCCTGTTCCGCACTCAACTGCGGGCGATTTTGCGCGCTGCCAGTTTCGGCAACGCCCAGTTGATGATCCCGATGGTCCACAGCCTTGATCAGATCTTATGGGTGAAAGGCGAGATCCAAAAAGCGATCGTTGAGCTTAAGCGCGATGGCCTGCGTCATGCAGAGACGATTACGCTTGGGATCATGGTGGAAGTGCCGTCGGTGTGCTACATCATCGATCACTTCTGCGATGAGGTCGATTTCTTCAGTATCGGCTCCAACGATATGACCCAGTATCTGTATGCAGTCGATCGTAATAACCCGCGCGTATCGCCGCTATATAACCCGATTACGCCATCGTTTCTACGCATGTTGCAGCAGATAGTTACCACTGCGCATCAGCGGGGCAAATGGGTAGGTATTTGCGGTGAACTGGGCGGTGAAAGCCGTTATCTGCCGCTTCTGCTTGGGCTGGACCTGGACGAGTTAAGCATGAGTAGCCCACGAATTCCGGCGGTGAAAAGCCAGCTTCGTCAACTGGATAGCGAGGCGTGTCGGGAACTGGCGCGTCAGGCATGTGAATGCCGCAGCGCGCAGGAAATTGAAGCGTTACTCACCGCGTTTACGCCGGAAGAAGACGTTCGCCCACTGCTGGCGCTGGAGAATATCTTCGTTGATCAGGACTTTAGCAATAAAGAGCAGGCGATTCAGTTCCTGTGCGGTAACCTTGGTGTCAACGGGCGTACTGAGCATCCGTTCGAGCTGGAAGAAGATGTCTGGCAGCGAGAAGAGATTGTTACTACTGGCGTTGGTTTTGGTGTGGCAATCCCGCATACCAAATCGCAGTGGATCCGCCATTCCAGTATTAGCATTGCCCGACTGGTGAAACCGGTTGACTGGCAGTCAGAGATGGGCGATGTCGAACTGGTGATCATGCTGACGCTGGGCGCTAACGAAGGGATGAATCATGTGAAAGTCTTCTCGCAGCTGGCGCGTAAACTGGTGAATAAAAACTTCCGCCAGTCGCTTTTCGCCGCAAGTGATGCGCAAAGCATCCTGACGCTGCTGGAAACGGAAATAACCTTCTAAACTTAGCCCTGAAAACGGGCGCTGTACTCTCCCGGCGTCAGACCAAACTGACGCCGGAAAACGCGACAAAAATAGTCGCTATCCGGAAACCCGCAACGCTGCGCCACTTCATGAATCGACAGATGATATTTTTGCAAAATCATCCTCGCTTTTGCCATCCGTACCCAGCGAACATACTCGATAAAACGCATCGTCCCATGCTGCGCAAACAGTTTTGACAGATGATTGGGCGTGATATTAAAAAACTGCGCCACACTCTCGCGGGTGAGTGGTTGGGCGTAGTTATCCTGAACCCAGTTACAAATGCTGTGGTAGAGAAAATCGCCGCGCGGTTGCGAATTGCCCGGTGGCATGTTGACCACGTTGCGGCAAAGATGCAGCAAACTTAACACCAGTGGCTGAATGATACTCTGCTCCAGCGGCGAACGGCTGAGATGGGTGAGGGCGGTGAGCATCGCTTCACCTTCGCCGCGTTGCAGGCTGGGAAGTTGGATCTGGCGAACCGGATGCAACAACGACGTTGTGCGGCTATCGTAAAACGATAACCCCAGCCAGGTCGGCGCAAACACCAGGCTTAACAGCATTACCGGTTTGTGGTTGACCGGTAAATTAGCCGCGCGCGCCGGAATAAACAGCATTTCTCCTTCCACCATACGCTGCTGCTTTGCTTCCAGCAGATTGCCATATTCGCCGCGCAGCACAATATCCAGTCGGGGAAAATCAATACACAAACTGCCTACCGGCAGTGAGGCGGGCAGGCAGGCAAACCAGACGCGCCCCAGTAGTTGCGGGTTAAGCACCAGGCCGCTGAACAGATCGGCGAAAAATTGTTGATCGGCGGGCAAGCCTGCTGCTTTCATGAAAGTTCCCGATTACAGATGCATTAACTGGCGGAATTCTTTAACTTTGCTGCGGCTGACTGGCACTTCAAAATCCAGATCTTTCAGCCGCAGAATATAGGTATTATTAAACCACGGTTCTATCTCGCGGATTTTGTTCAGGTTGACGCAAAACGAGCGATGGCAGCGGAAAAAGTGCGACGACGGCAGTTTGCTGCAAAACTCGGTGATGTTCATTGGCATCACATAAGATTCACGCCGCGTATAGACAAAGGTCATTTTCTCGTGCGCTTCGGCGTAGTAGATATCATTGACCGGCGTCACGATGAGGCGTTCATCTTTCACCAGATTGATGGTGTCATTCTCACGCGTTAACGGCACAGTGGGCGTACTGCTGGTTTGTTGCTGCTGCCAGGCGGCTTCCAGCTTTTGCAGCATCCCGGTAATCCGTGACTCCTGATACGGTTTGAGAATGTAGTCAAACGCCTCCAGTTCAAACGCTTCCACCGCATGTTCTTTCCATGCGGTGATAAACACAATAAACGGCTTATGGGCGAACTGGCTGATGTTTTGTGCCAGCAGCACGCCATCCAGCGACGGAATATTGATATCCAGAAAAATGGCGTCGACGCGGTTATGCTGCAAAAACTTCAACACGTCCAGACCGTCGTCAAAGGTGCCTACAATCTCCATCTGGCTGTGCTCTTTAATAAGCCAGCTAAGTTCCTGTTGTGCCAGGAATTCGTCTTCAACAATGATGACTTTCACAATATCACTCCGGCTCAAAGCAATAACGTAGCCTGTGAGGCGACAGGGGTGCGTTGGTTAGGAATGTAAAACGCAATTTCCGTTCCTGGTTCCAGGCGGCGGATATGCAGCCCCTCGCCATATAACAACTTCACGCGATGATGCACATTCAGCAGACCGATTTTATTGCCCGGCATTTCATTCGCTTCGACCCGCTCAATCACCTTTGGATCGATGCCATGCCCGGTATCTCTTACCGCAATACGGACCCGATTACCGCACTCCGCAACGCTGATGGTGACAACCCCTTTTCCCTTGCAAGGCTGAATACCGTGGACAATGGCGTTCTCCACTAACGGCTGGATCAGCAGACTGGGAATACAGCAATTCACCTCTTCATCAATATCATAGATAACCGTCAGCTTGTCGCCAAAGCGGGCCTGCTCAATGGCGATATAGTCTTTAATTTGGTACAGCTCTTTTTTGATATCAATTTGCTCATCGTCTTTTAATTCAATGTTATAGCGCAGATAGCGCGACAAATTAAAGATTAGCTGGCGAGCAGTGTCTGGATTCAGACGAATCGACGATGAAATAGCGTTCAGAGCGTTAAACAGAAAATGGGGATTAATTTTGCTTTGCAGGGCGCGAAGCTCTGCCTTATTTGCCATTTCCCGTAGCTGCTCGGCGCGAGAAACCTCCAGTTGGGTAGAGATGATTTGCGACAAACCGACCGCCATTTCCTGTAATGATGACGTAATCTGGTGCGCGTGGCAGTAGTAAATTTTCAGTGTTCCGGTCACCACGCCTTTCTCCCACAATGGGATCACCAGCATGGAATGAATCTCTGGTGTGCGGTGGGCTTCATCATTGTTTTTAATAATGATTTTCCCGTAATTCATCGCCTGGCGGGTAGTCGGGCTAATGAAGTCATCGCCATTCTGATAGTTGTGTTCGCCCACGCCGACATACGCCAGCACATGATCGGTATTGGTGATTGCTACCGCGTCAGCGTGAATGTCATCGCGGATAATTTCGCAAACTTTACGTAATGATTCGCTATTCACATGGCGAAACAGCGGCAGGGTTTTATTGGCGATATCCAGCGCCAGCTTGGCCTGGCGCGCGGCACTGGCTTCTTTTTCTCCCTCAACGCTTTGTACCAGCAGCACAATAAAGCCGATACAGACACTGCCGAGGATCATCGGGATACCGATTTTGGAGACGATATCCAGCCCCAGCTCAGTGGTCGGCGCCCAGACAATCACCAGAATCATGGTCAACGTTTCACAGAGCATGCCGCCGAGAATACCGACGCGCCAACGCTGCGCTTTAGGGATTTTCAGGTTGATCCAACCAGAGATGCATCCCGCCAGAATACTGGTGATAAAGCAGGGGATAGCCGTCACGCCGCCGATATCAATTAAATAACGATGAATACCCGCGATTACCCCGGTAATAATGCCTACCCATGGGCCAAACAGAATCCCGCCCGACATCACCGCAATAATACGCACGTTAACCAGCGAACCTTCCACCGGTACGCCGGACCAGGTGCTGAACAAGGCGAACATCGAGAAAATGGCGGTAACAGCGAGTAGCTCTTTCGCTGAGTGAGCCGACTTGTGCAACAGCTCGCGAAACAGGCGAATACGAATGAGGAAAAACAGGCAGATAAGCATTAGCGCTGCCCGATCGAAGACCGCCAGCAGCATGTTGAATATTTCGTGCACGGGTGACTCTGAATAAGGTTTAAACCTCTATGATAGGTAACCTGAAGGCTGATGACCAGTGCGCTACTTTTGAGGAAAAACCACAAATTTAAAAGGGGATTGAAAGCTAAATGGTGTACTGGCAATACATCTCTTGTCAGCATCAAGCTAATCGGTAAATTTATTGAAATTATATTGTTAATATAATGGGTGGTAATTTTCTTGTTGGCGAATCTGACTTTCCTGTTTTTAAGCTTTTGTTCCTCTTTTTTCGCATTAATAAAAATTTTCCAAAACGCTGGACAGACAGAAATTAATCAGGCTATTTTCAAAACAGCCACCATCGTGGCAGCGTCGCTCGGACGGTCCGGGCGCTAACGTTAATCTGAGGAAATTATGGCTGACACTCGCCCTGAACGTCGCTTTACGCGCATTGATCGTCTCCCGCCCTACGTTTTTAACATTACCGCTGAACTGAAGATGGCTGCGCGTCGTCGCGGCGAAGATATTATCGATTTCAGTATGGGCAACCCGGACGGCGCGACCCCGCCGCATATTGTCGAGAAATTATGCACAGTGGCCCAGCGCCCGGATACGCACGGCTACTCCACTTCACGCGGCATTCCGCGGTTACGTCGCGCGATTTCCCGTTGGTATCAGGATCGCTATGACGTTGAGATCGACCCGGAATCAGAAGCTATCGTGACCATTGGCTCGAAAGAGGGGCTGGCGCACCTGATGCTGGCGACGCTGGATCACGGTGACACCGTGCTGGTGCCGAATCCAAGCTACCCGATTCATATTTACGGCGCGGTGATTGCCGGGGCGCAGGTACGTTCAGTGCCGCTGGTGGAAGGTGTCGATTTTTTCAACGAACTGGAACGCGCTATTCGTGAAAGTTATCCGAAACCGAAGATGATGATCCTTGGCTTCCCGTCAAACCCAACCGCGCAATGCGTAGAACTGGAGTTCTTCGAAAAAGTAGTGGCGCTGGCGAAACGCTACGATGTGCTGGTGGTCCATGACCTGGCCTATGCGGATATCGTCTACGATGGCTGGAAAGCTCCGTCAATCATGCAGGTGCCGGGCGCACGTGACGTAGCGGTCGAGTTCTTTACGCTGTCGAAAAGCTACAATATGGCGGGCTGGCGTATCGGCTTTATGGTCGGCAATAAAACACTGGTCAGCGCGTTGGCGCGCATCAAAAGCTATCACGATTACGGCACCTTTACGCCATTACAGGTTGCCGCCATCGCGGCGCTGGAAGGCGATCAGCAGTGTGTGCGTGATATTGCCGAACAGTACAAACGCCGCCGCGATGTGCTGGTAAAAGGGCTGCATGAAGCGGGCTGGATGGTTGAAATGCCGAAAGCCTCGATGTATGTCTGGGCGAAAATCCCGGAACCGTATGCGGCAATGGGCTCGCTGGAATTTGCCAAGAAGCTGCTTAACGAAGCGAAGGTTTGTGTCTCACCCGGCATCGGCTTTGGCGACTACGGCGACACGCATGTCCGCTTTGCGCTGATTGAAAACCGCGACCGTATTCGTCAGGCGATTCGTGGGATTAAAGCGATGTTCCGCGCTGACGGCTTACTGCCCGTCAGCAGCAAACATATTCACGAAAACGCGGAATAAACACCATCGCCAGAAATGCAAACAGGAGCCTGATGGCTCCTGTTTTTCGTTTCGCAGTTAACTTTTAGATCATCAGGGCAAAAGTACCGGCCCAAACGATGACCATAAAAGAAATGCCCATAAAGAAATATTTCACTTTACATCTCTCCGCGTAATTACTGTTACGCCTGAATGACTTCATTACACCTGTTACAGTGAGCTGACACCCGCGGGCATCACCTCAGAATTCTGAGCATATTGGCTCGAGACGGCGCTAATGTACGCCTAAAACTAAATCGAAACAAGTGGCATTTTCTTATTTACTTTTAGTAACTTACGAGTGTCGCATATCGGCGACAGATTGATTTCTGGAAGTAATAATTCACGATTCAGCGAAGGGAAAAATCTTAAGAAAAAAGCCATAAAAACCATGATGTTATTATGGCTTATCTGAGGAGGGAAAAAGCCTGGGTTATTTGTTAAACGTATAACGAGGCTTCACCCACCGGACGCGTTTTGAAGCGGCGATGGATCCAGAGATACTGCTCTGGTGCACGCATAATCTCTTTCTCAATAATTTTGTTCATATAGGCCGCGGCCTGAATTTCATCAGCCGGATAGCCTTCAATTTCTGGCGTAATAAACAGACGGTAACCGCTATAATCGGTTTTTCGTACCATCGTCACAGTTAGCATAGCTGCGCCAGAGAGGCGAGAGAGAACGTAGGTGCCATTGGTTGTAGCAACATTTTCTACCGCAAAGAACGGCGCGAAGGAGCTACCTTTACGACCATAATCCTGGTCAGGAGCAAACCATACGGCTTCACCTTTTTTCAGCGCACTGACAATGCCGCGCAGATTATTTCTACCGATCATCGCTTTATTGGAACGCATGCGACCACGGGTCTGTACCCATTCCATCAGTTGATTATTATGCGGACGGTAAGTTGCCATCATCGGTTGGCAAAGCCCCATTACGCGGCCACCCAACTCCAGCGACATAAAGTGCACACCGACAACCATCACGCCACGATTTTGCATTTGCGCGCGTTGCAGGTTATCCAGCCCTTCGACATCAAACCATTTACGCACGCGAAGATCTGGCCAGAACCACGCCATTCCGGTTTCTACCAACGCCATTCCAAGCGAGCGAAAGTTGTCAGTAATCATCTTCTCGCGCTCTTCGGAGGAAAGCAGCGGGAAGCAAAGCTCAAGGTTTTTGCGGGCGATGGATTCGCGACGTTTCAAGAACGGTCTGGCCATTGTGCCGATACGCGTGCCAAGAAAGCACAGAACAGGGTAAGGAAGTTGTACCCAAAGCCAGAGTACGCCAAGACCAAACCACGTCAGCCAGTAGCGAGGATGCAGGAACTCGCGGGAAAATTTGCATTGTGGAAACATAGTTACCTTCTGTAGATACGAATTGTTGTATCGCAGAAGATTCCATGTCTACAGCGGTACACTCAATTGATTGGGCCATCATGTACGACAATGGTTCCTGTAAAGAGTGTAAAGACTAGTCAGGACATAACCACGAGGAGCATGAATGCGGTATTTCTATTTTATCACTAGCTGATTATTTTCAGCTACTGATTATTTATTACTCAAGTGAATATTTTTCAGTGATTTATAGTCATATCGATAATATATTGTTTTTATTGATATTTTGCTGAAATTGCCAGTGGTTAAGAATTGTCTTACTATTGGAGTAATTGAAGTAACACGTTTTTTAGCACGGCAGGAGGTTGAGCTATGATTTATTTATGGATGTTTCTCGCCCTGTGTATCGTCTGCGTTAGCGGATATATCGGTCAGGTATTAAATGTAGTTTCTGCTGTTTCTTCATTCTTCGGCATGGTCATCCTTGCCGCACTCATTTATTTCTCCACGATGTGGTTAACCAGTGGCAATGAGTTGGTCACGGGAATATTTATGTTTCTTGCACCAGCCTGCGGATTGATGATTCGCTTTATGGTGGGGTATGGAAGGCGGTAATCAAGACGTTAACATGGTGTCCCCTGCAGGAATCGAACCTGCAATTAGCCCTTAGGAGGGGCTCGTTATATCCATTTAACTAAGAGGACAGCGCGGCATGAGTATACCCGCTAATGGACTGCGGGGTAAGTACACTGCCGCTCGATTGCTTAAACGCTCGCCAATCATGCCGGATTTTTATCATTTTTCTTAATGTTTTCCGCACGTTCTGCTTTCTGACGTGCTTCTTCTTTTCGCTTATTGCCCATGTCGTTGCGAATTTGCGCATGACTCATCAACGCGAAGATAAAGGTGCCGCCACAGATGTTTCCCGCCAGAGTGGGTAGCGCAAATGGCCAGACAAAATCGCTCCAGTGTAGTGTGCCGTTAAACACCAGATAGAGGATCTCTACGGAACCGACAACGATATGAGTGGTGTCTCCCAGGGCGATAAGCCAGGTCATCAAAATAATCACTACTATTTTTGCCGCACCCGCCGCCGGAAACATCCATACCATAGTAGCTATTAGCCAGCCGGAAATGATCGCATTGGCAAACATCTCGCTGGGCGAGTTCTTCATCACATCCATGCCGATTTTGACAAACGCATCGCGGGTTTCTTCATCAAAAATAGGCATATACTCAAAAGCCCACGCCGCAATACCCGTTCCCAGAATATTACCTAACAGAACAACGCCCCAAAGTCGTAGCAATAAACCGACATTGCCCATTGTCGGTTTTTGCATTACGGGTAGTACCGCTGTCACGGTGTTCTCAGTAAATAATTGCTGGCGCGCCATAATAACGATAATAAAACCAAAGGTATAACCGAGATTCTCCAGCAAGAAACTCCCTGGCACGCCTTCCAGTTCGACATGAAATATCCCTTTTGCCAGTAGCGATGCCCCCATCGACAGACCTGCTGCAATAGCTGACCACAGTAGCGCCATTGCGTCGCGTTCCAGCTCTTTTTCGCCGTCCTGACGAATATGTTCGTGGATAGCCATTGCCCGGGAAGGGAGCCGATCTTCATCTATTTCAATTTTTTTTCCGCGCTCTTTTTCTTCACTCTCGACTTCAATTTCGTCGCTGTGTTTATCAATTTTATCGTTATCCATGGTGAGTTCTCTTGATTAGCACGTATGGCTAAAGCGTAGCGGCTTTTTTGCTCGCAACTGGCGGGAGTTACTCTGAAAATGTATAAAAGGCCGCGTTTGCCTTTTTCTGTTTCTATAGAATCAAGTAGCCTACAGGGCGGTGATTACCAGGCTATGATCAAATCAGCAAAACAGGGCGTATGGACATCATTTGGCGTGCTGTTACAATCGCCCACACCTAAACAGGCGGATACGGTATCGTTCCGTCATGGATGGCAAACTGCATAAGCCATAAAAAAAACAGGGAGACATTTATGAAGCTTCGCCTGTCGGCGCTTGCTCTGGGAACTACGCTTCTGGTGGGGTGTGCGAGTTCCGGAACAGATCAGCAAGGGCGTTCTGACCCGTTAGAAGGGTTCAACCGCACCATGTACAATTTTAACTTCAATGTGTTAGACCCGTATGTGGTTCGACCGGTGGCTGTCGTGTGGCGTGATTATGTTCCGCAACCGGCACGTAATGGGTTAAGCAACTTTACTGGCAACCTTGAAGAACCTGCAGTGATGGTTAACTACTTCCTGCAGGGCGACCCTTATCAGGGGATGGTCCACTTTACCCGCTTTTTCCTGAACACTATTTTGGGGATGGGCGGTTTTATTGATGTTGCTGGGATGGCGAATCCGAAACTGCAACGAACGGAACCTCACCGTTTTGGTAGCACGCTCGGTCACTATGGCGTGGGGTATGGGCCTTATGTTCAGTTACCGTTCTACGGTAGCTTCACGCTGCGTGATGACGGCGGTGATATGGCTGATGGCCTCTATCCAGTGCTTTCGTGGTTGACCTGGCCGATGTCGGTAGGTAAATGGACGCTTGAAGGTATCGAAACGCGTGCGCAACTGCTGGATTCTGATGGCCTGCTTCGTCAGTCGTCCGATCCTTACGTCATGGTGCGCGAGGCGTACTTCCAGCGTCATGATTTCATCGCCAATGGCGGAGAACTCAAACCGCAGGAAAACCCGAATGCGCAAGCGATTCAGGATGATTTAAAAGATATCGATTCTGAATAAGAAGCCAATAAAAAAGGTGAGTTGAAAAACTCACCTTTTTTGTTATTAAACTAACGTGTTATTAGAACGCGTAGTTAAAGTTAGTACCGAACAGCCAGGCTTTACCTTCAGACTCGAAGGAATAAGCTGCCGCTCCTTCACCTTCGGTGAATTTCACTTTCTGACCATGCATATAAGATGCGCCAACGTCAATGGATGCATCTTCATTAAATGCGTAGGTTAACCCAGCACTTAACCACAAACGATCCTGGTCAGGAATGGAAATAGAACGTTTATCTGCCGGAACCGGGCTGTCGTCATAAGCGATACCGGTACGGAAGGTCCAGTTTTTATCGTAATAGTAGGTTGTACCCAACGCGATACGATATGCGTCCCGGAATCCTTCATCTTTATAGAACAGAGTCTGACCACTATCGCCTTTCGCTTTCAGTTCCTGGAACTGGCTCCAACTGGTATAGGCCATGCTGTAGTGAATTGCCCACTGCGGCGCAACACGGTTATAACCAGAAATCTCCCACATCTCAGGTAAATTCAGCGTCAGGGACCCATTTTGAGTTGCACCCATCGTGCCATATGGTAAGCCCATGTTACCCAAAATATTGTTCAGATTTGGGTTAATGGAGCTTTTGTAATCCCCTTCGAAGTCGATTTTAACTTCTGAACGATATGTCAGGCCCCAACGGTTATCTTTATCCAGTTCATAAAGAATACCCGCGTTCCAGCCAAAGCCCCATTCGTCACCTTTCAGATGAGCAATTTGAGAGTCCGGAGTATTAATACCATTGGTTAATGAAGCGGGTACACCCTGGGCAATCAACTGTTGAGACAACAAAGGCCCCAGCGAACCTGCGTAACGCTCAATTTTTGCCTTGGCATAAACAGCATCAAAACCAAGACCAAAACTCCAGCTATTGTTAAGGCGATAAGCCCCGCTAAGGTTAAGGTTGATTGTCTGCAGATCGGTTTTACCGCCATAGATACCAGCAGCGTAGTTATCGGTAAATTCCGTAGCCAGGCCGTAGTTGGAAGTTATTGACGCTCCCCAACCAAACTGATCGTTAATAGGCGCGACAAAGTGCAGGTTAGGTACCCACGCTGTCGGCGCGATATTTTTAGCATTTGCACTCTGACCGGTTAAATTAGAATGTCCGGTAATATCTACATCCGGGTCAATATAAACCGCGCCCGCTGAAAAAGTTGGGCGGTCAAACATGGTAATCAACGCGGGGTTACGGCTGACGTTACCGGCATCATCGGCAATTGCGCCTTCCCCTGAATAAGCCCGGCCCAGGCCAGAGGAAGAAAATTCGTTTAACTGAAAGCCTGCCGACCAGGCCTGGGTGGAGATAAGTGCCACTGCGACTGCGAGAGCAGACTTTGTAAACAGGGTTTTCTGGCTCATGACCATAACCTCAATAATTTATTTTTATACAAACTATGTTACGTGCTGTAACAGGAGCGCGAAGTGTAGGGTCTGATGTACATCTTAGAAATCAGACCAGTGGCGAGAGTATAGGTCGGACCAGATGGAATGTTGCAAGTATGTTTCTATGTTTTTTCAAATATGATCTAAGAAACGCGATCCAGCTGGCAAAATTTAGAGGTGGCGCACTCATGGATTCGGGTGAATTTTGTTTTAGATCATTTTTAAGTGTGATTTCGGTCACTTATCCGATTTTGCAGAATTAACAACTGGAGTGGCACTTTTCAGAAGCGTAAAATATCCGCAACGTTTATCTGGCACCTTAGGTGCACATACAGAGGAAATCAACGATGAGTAAATGTAGTGCTGATGAAACCCCGGTTTGCTGCTGTATGGATGTTGGCACCATTATGGACAACTCCGACTGCACCGCGTCTTATAGCCGCGTGTTTGCAAACCGCGCAGAAGCAGAACAAACGCTGGCGGCGCTGACTGAAAAAGCCCGTAGCGTGGAATCCGAACCGTGCAAAATCACCCCGACTTTCACTGAAGAGTCTGACGGTGTGCGCCTGGATATCGATTTCACTTTTGCCTGCGAAGCTGAAATGCTGATCTTCCAGCTGGGTCTGCGTTAATTCCTCTCGGGTACGTACGCCCCTGTCAGTTGCTGGCAGGGGCGTTTTCTTTTCTTTCTCCTGTCTTCACTGTGTCATAGCTCCCACTTTCCCTTTTCTCTGCTTGGCTAAATGTAAAAAAATGGTTAAGACTATGATCAGGTCAGACCACTTTATATCTTTTTTTTACAGGGGAGTGTTATGGGTCAGGTTTTACCGCTGATTACCCGTCAGGGCGATCGTATCGCCATTGTTAGCGGGTTACGTACGCCTTTTGCCCGCCAGGCGACGGCTTTTCATGGCATTCCTGCTGTTGATTTGGGGAAGATGGTTGTGGGCGAATTGCTGGCACGCAGCGAAATTCCCGCAGAAGTGATTGAGCAACTGGTCTTCGGTCAGGTTGTGCAAATGCCGGAAGCGCCCAACATTGCGCGTGAAATTGTTCTCGGCACTGGAATGAATGTGCATACCGATGCTTACAGCGTCAGCCGCGCTTGCGCTACCAGTTTCCAGGCGGTTGCAAACGTCGCAGAAAGCCTGATGGCGGGAACTATTCGAGCGGGGATTGCCGGCGGGGCAGATTCCTCTTCTGTATTGCCAATTGGCGTCAGTAAAAAACTGGCGCGCGTGCTGGTTGATGTCAACAAAGCACGAACCATGAGCCAGCGCCTGAAACTTTTTTCTCGCTTACGTTTGCGTGACTTAATGCCGGTGCCTCCGGCAGTGGCGGAATACTCCACTGGATTACGGATGGGCGACACCGCCGAACAAATGGCGAAAACATACGGCATCACCCGTGAACAGCAAGATGCGTTGGCCCACCGTTCGCATCAACGTGCCGCCCAGGCGTGGTCAGAAGGTAAATTAAAAGAAGAAGTCATGACCGCTTATATCCCGCCTTATAAACAGCCTCTTGCGGAAGATAATAATATTCGCGGCAACTCCACGCTTGCCGATTACGCAAAGCTGCGCCCGGCGTTTGATCGCAAACACGGAACGGTAACGGCGGCAAACAGTACGCCGCTGACCGATGGCGCGGCAGCGGTGATCCTGATGACTGAATCCCGGGCGAAAGAATTAGGGCTGGTGCCGCTGGGATATCTGCGCAGCTACGCATTTACCGCTATTGATGTCTGGCAGGACATGCTGCTCGGTCCGGCCTGGTCAACACCGCTGGCGCTGGAACGCGCGGGTTTGACAATGGCCGATCTGACGTTGATTGATATGCACGAAGCGTTTGCCGCCCAGACGTTGGCCAATATTCAGTTGCTTGGCAGCGAACGTTTTGCTCGCGACGTATTGGGGCGTGCACATGCCACTGGCGAAGTTGACGATAGCAAATTTAACGTGCTTGGCGGCTCGATTGCTTATGGTCATCCCTTTGCGGCTACCGGCGCGCGGATGATTACTCAGACCTTACATGAACTGCGGCGTCGCGGCGGTGGGTTTGGTTTGGTGACTGCCTGTGCCGCTGGTGGGCTTGGCGCGGCAATGATTGTGGAGGCGGAATAATGGAAATGGCATCAGCGTTTACCCTCAATGTCCGTCTGGACAACATTGCCGTTATCACCATTGATGTTCCTGGCGAGAAAATGAATACCCTGAAGGCGGAATTTGCCTCGCAGGTGCGCGCCATTATTAAGCAACTCCGTGAAAACAAAGAGTTGCGCGGCGTGGTGTTTGTCTCCGCTAAACCAGATAACTTCATTGCTGGCGCAGATATCAACATGATCGGCAACTGCAAAACGGCGCAAGAAGCGGAGGCACTGGCGCGGCAGGGCCAACAGTTGATGGCGGAGATTCATGCTCTTCCTGTTCCGGTTATTGCCGCTATTCACGGCGCTTGTCTGGGGGGCGGGCTGGAGCTGGCGCTGGCATGTCATGGCCGCGTGTGTACTGACGATCCTAAAACTGTGCTCGGTTTGCCGGAAGTTCAGCTTGGATTATTGCCAGGTTCAGGCGGAACTCAGCGTTTGCCACGCCTGACAGGTGTCAGCACAGCATTAGAGATGATCCTCACCGGAAAACAACTTCGGGCGAAACAGGCATTAAAGTTGGGGCTGGTGGAGGACGTCGTTCCGCACTCCATTTTGCTGGAAGCCGCAGTTGAGCTGGCAAAGCAGGATCGTCCATCTTCCCGCCCTCTACCTGTACGCGAGCGTATTCTGGCGGGGCCGTTAGGTCGTGCATTGTTGTTCAAAATGGTAGGCAAGAAAACAGAGCAAAAAACACAGGGTAACTATCCAGCGACAAAACGCATTCTTGACGTTATTGAAACCGGTTTAGCGCAGGGGACCAGCAGTGGCTATGACGCCGAAGCTCGGGCGTTTGGTGAACTGGCGATGACACCGCAATCGCAGGCGCTGCGCAATATCTTTTTTGCCAGTACTGAAGTGAAGAAAGATCCCGGCAGTGATGCTCCTCCTGCGCTATTAAACAGCGTGGGGATTTTAGGCGGCGGGTTGATGGGCGGTGGAATTGCCTACGTTACTGCCTGTAAAGCGGGTCTGCCGGTAAGAATTAAAGATATCAATGCCCAGGGCATAAATCATGCGCTGAAATACAGTTGGGATCAGCTGGAGGGTAAAGTGCGCCGTCGTCATCTCAAAGCCAGCGAACGCGACAAGCAACTGGCATTAATCTCCGGAACGACGGACTATCGCGGCTTTGCCCATCGCGATCTGATTATTGAAGCGGTGTTTGAAAATCTCGAATTAAAACAACAGATGGTGGCGGAAGTGGAGCAAAATTGCGCTTCTCATACCATTTTTGCCTCGAACACGTCCTCTTTACCGATTAGCGATATCGCCGCTCACGCCACGCGACCAGAGCAAGTTATCGGCCTGCATTTCTTCAGCCCGGTGGAAAAAATGCCGCTGGTGGAAATCATCCCTCATGCGGGGACATCGGCTAAAACCATCGCCACCACGGTAAAACTGGCGAAAAAACAGGGCAAAACGCCGATTGTGGTAAAGGATAAAGCTGGGTTTTATGTCAATCGCATCTTAGCGCCGTATATTAATGAAGCTATCCGTATGTTGACCGAAGGCGAACGTGTTGAGCACATTGATGCTGCGCTGGTGAAATTTGGTTTTCCGGTGGGGCCAATCCAACTTTTGGATGAGGTAGGAATTGATACCGGGACTAAAATTATTCCTGTACTGGAAGCAACTTATGGAGAACGTTTTAGCGCGCCTGCAAATGTTGTTTCTTCAATTTTGAATGATGATCGCAAAGGCAGAAAAAATGGCCGAGGTTTCTATCTTTATGGCCAAAAAGGGCGTAAAAGCAAAAAACAGGTCGATCCCGCCATTTACCCGCTAATTGGTGTACAAGGGCAGGGGCGACTCTCCGCACCGCAGGTTGCTGAACGGTGTGTGATGTTGATGCTGAATGAAGCAGTACGTTGTCTGGACGAGCAGGTTATCCGAAGTGTGCGTGACGGGGATATTGGCGCGGTATTTGGAATAGGCTTCCCGCCGTTTCTTGGTGGCCCGTTCCGATATATCGATGCTCTCGGCGCGGGGGAAGTCGTTGCAACAATGCAACGACTGGCCACGCAGTATGGTTCTCGTTTTACCCCTTGCGAGCGTTTATTAGAGATGAGCGAGCGCGGGGAAAGTTTTTGGAAAACAAGTGCAACTGACCCTCAATAAAAGGGTCAAAGCTATATGAATCCGCGCTGAATGGCGGAGTGTTGGTCAAAATGCAAACGCATGTTGACTATACTTGCGCCATTGAGGTAAAAAACAGCGTTTCATTCGGTGAATGGATAAGGCACAATGCCGGCCACCGTCTCGTTTCTCTGGTTTCAGATGAAACAAGACGGGCGAATCTGGTTAACAAAAGCGGTGCAATATGCAAGTTTTTATCATGCGTCACGGCGACGCAGCCCTCGATGCCGCCAGTGATTCGGTTCGTCCTCTGACCACTAACGGTTGTGACGAATCTCGCCTGATGGCGAACTGGCTGAAAGGTCAAAAAGTGGAAGTCGAACGTGTTCTGGTGAGCCCGTTCCTGCGAGCCGAGCAAACACTGGAGGAAGTAGGGGATTGTATGAACCTGCCTTCCAACGTGGAAGTTCTGCCGGAGTTGACGCCCTGCGGCGATGTAGGGCTGGTCAGTGCATATTTACAGGCGCTGACCAACGAAGGTGTCGCTTCGGTACTGGTTATCTCCCACTTACCATTAGTCGGGTACCTGGTTGCCGAGTTATGTCCGGGCGAAACGCCGCCTATGTTTACCACTTCGGCCATTGCCAGCGTAACGCTTGATGAGAGCGGAAAAGGCGAGTTCAACTGGCAGATGAGCCCGTGTAATTTGAAAATGGCAAAAGCAATCTGATGTGATCGTAAAGTGCCCGATGGCGCAAGCTATCGGGCCTGAATTGTTCATACCTTATTGAAATTCTCCCGATAACGATGCAGATGGCATCTTTTTAGCGTTTAATCGCCGATTTGCATAAAGTTACATCTAAAAATATTCATTACCTTTTCTTGTATTTTATTTCCAGAGTTAACCGCTGTGAACGCAGAATAAGAGAGTAGGAAAGAGATATTTTTTGGTCTTGATAATATATTAATTGTAGTGTTTTAATATTATATCGGGAAAAATAAAAATACAATCGCGCTATTGATCACTGGTCGTTTTTTGTTCTTTAATCATTCATTCCGTGATGTGTTTATACCATATTTTAGTCATTTACTACGCAATGCCAGGGAAGTTCTCAAAGTATTATTTGTTTTGTTAATCATTTAACTATTTCTAAATATTATTTTTAGTAAATTTAAATTGTATTGGATGCGCTCTAATATCATCATGCTCGCCGCGCCAAAGAATATCATCTCACGTGACCTCAGAAATCCTATTCAATGGTGGGTTATAAGCCACTGGAAATTACACTGAAAGTTATTATATTCGGTGCCAATATGTCAGTTGGCCGACATTCTAATTATTTATGATTTAAGGACAAATAATGAGTAAGTTTGTAAAAGCTGCCGTCGCCACAGCAATGCTTATGGGGGCGCTGACTTCAGCATCGGTCGTAGCCGCAGGGAACAACGGTACAGTGAGATTTTACGGCACAATTGAAGACTCTCCGTGCTCAATTGTTCCTGACGACCATAAGCTGGAAGTGGATATGGGGAGCATCGGTACCGGTTCTTTAACGGGTGGCAAAACTACCACACCAAAAGATTTCCAGATTCGTTTACAGGATTGCAATTTCAATACTGAAACAACGATGACCACGACGTTTACCGGTAATCCGTATTCCGGTAACCCAAATAACTATTCCCTGTCTAACCTGGATAATGGCACCGAAGTTCCAAACGTAAGTCTGGTGATTGGCGACCAACGTGGTACTGGTTATGACCTGGGTGAAGGCATCGATCAGGCCATCGCGATGGACAGTTCAACGGGTAAAGGCAAACAGAAACAAACGCTGAAATTTAAAGCCTGGTTAGTAGGTGAAACTGCAGCGGTAACACCAACTCCGGCTCCGTTTGAAACGCTAACAACGTTCCAGATCACGTATCTCTAATGTGCCCCCCCATAACTGTAAAGTTATGGGGTTTTTAAATAAAAGATAACTAAAACATAATAATTACGGATGGATACGTAAATGCCCGAACATTCTTTTCTCCGTTTACGGGGGCTTTCGTGGTGGATTGCTCTGGCAATTTCCGGAAGTCCATTTAATGCCCTGGCAGATGATACCATTCAGTTTGATGCCCGATTTCTTGAGTTAAAAGGGAATACCAAAATTGATTTGGGTCGATTTTCCCAAAAAGGTTATGTTGAACCCGGTAAATATAATTTACAGGTTCATGTAAATAACCAATCCTTACCTGATGAATACGATATCTACTGGTACGCAGTCGAAAACAATCCTGATAAATCGTATGCCTGCTTACCGCCTGAACTGGTTGCTCAGTTAGGCTTTAAAGAAGATATCACGAAGAATTTGCAATGGATTCGTGATGGTCAGTGTCTGAATACTGAACCGTTAAATGGCATGGAAATTACTGGCGATTTAAGCCAGTCAGCTCTCGTGATTTCTTTGCCGCAGGCTTATCTTGAATATGCCGACAGTGAATGGGATCCGCCTTCACGCTGGGATGAAGGTATTCCCGGTCTTATTGCCGATTACAGTATCAACGCCCAGACCCGGCATGAAGAGGGTGGGGATGATACTAACGATATCAGCGGTAATGGTACGGTTGGCGTTAACGTTGGCCCGTGGCGTCTGCGTGCCGACTGGCAGAGCGACTATCAGCATACCCGCAGTAACGATGACGGCGATGTTAACGATAGCGGCACGCAAAAAAGCTGGGAGTGGAGCCGTTACTACGCCTGGCGCGCCTTGCCGTCATTAAAAGCCAAACTTTCGCTGGGCGAAGATTACCTCAACTCCGATATTTTTGATGGCTTCAGTTACATTGGCGGTAGCATCAGCACCGACGATCAAATGTTGCCGCCAAACCTTCGCGGCTACGCTCCGGATATTTCCGGCGTCGCGCATACCACTGCGAAAGTGACCGTAACGCAAATGGGGCGCGTCCTTTATGAAACCCAGGTCCCCGCAGGCCCATTCCGTATTCAGGATATTGGTGATTCGGTATCTGGCACGCTGCATGTCCGCATCGAAGAACAAAACGGTCAGGTGCAGGAATATGACGTCAGCACGGCTTCTATGCCGTTTCTGACCCGACCGGGCCAGGTGCGATATAAAGTGGCGATGGGCCGCCCGCAAAACTGGGATCATCACGTCGAAGGGAGTTTCTTCTCAGGAGGCGAAGCGTCATGGGGGATCGCCAATGGCTGGTCACTTTACGGCGGCGCATTAGCGGATGAAAACTATCAGTCAGCAGCGATTGGGCTTGGGCGCGATTTGGCGCTGTTCGGCGCGTTAGCGTTTGATGTTACCCACTCCCGTACTCGTTTTGACGACAACAGCGTATACGGCAACAAAACGCTGGACGGTAACTCTTATCGTGTCAGTTATGCCAAAGATTTTGATGAACTCAACAGCCGTGTGACCTTTGCTGGATATCGCTTCTCTGAAAAAAACTACATGACCATGAGCGAATACCTGGATGCCAACAACGCCGATCGGGCGCGCACGGGTAACGACAAAGAGATGTATACGGTCACTTACAACCAGAACTTCAGGGATGCGCGTGTTTCGGTCTATCTCAACTATTCCCATCACACCTACTGGGACCGCGAGGATCAAACCAACTACAACATGATGCTTTCTCATTATTTCAATATGGGAAGCATCAGAAACATGAGCGTTTCTCTGACCGGTTATCGCTATGAGTATGACAACCGCGCCGATAAAGGTATTTATCTTTCCTTAAGCCTGCCGTGGGGTGACAGCAGCACCATCAGTTACAACGGCAACTATGGCAGCGGTGCCGACAGCAGTCAGGCGAGTTTGTACCATCGAATTGATGATGCCAGCCACTATACGCTGAGTGCAGGCACCAGTGAAAACCACGCCAGTGTGGATGGCTATTACAGCCATGATGGCACGATGGCAAAAGTTGACCTGAGTGCCAACTATCATGAAGGGCAATACACTTCCGCGGGTATTTCTTTACAGGGCGGGGCGACGCTGACTGCCCACGGCGGCGCGCTGCATCGCACGCAAAACATGGGCGGCACGCGTTTGCTGATTGATGCCGATGGCGTTGCCAATGTGCCAGTAGAAGGCAACGGTGCCGCTGTTTATACCAACATGTTTGGTAAAGCCGTGGTGGCCGATGTTAACGACTACTACCGTAATCAGGCTTATATCGATTTGAATAACCTGCCAGAAAATGCTGAGGCTACCCAGTCGGTGGTCCAGGCGACGCTAACGGAAGGTGCCATTGGTTATCGTAAATTTGCGGTGATCAGTGGACAGAAAGCAATGGCGGTATTGCGATTGCAGGATGGTAGTCATCCGCCATTTGGTGCGGAAGTAAAAAATGTTAATAAACAGCAGGTTGGTCTGGTTGATGATGAAGGTAATGTCTATCTGGCGGGTGTTAAACCGGGTGAACGCATGACGGTATCCTGGGAGGGAGAATCCCACTGCGATATCAGTCTGCCGGACCCGCTACCGGATGATCTCTTCAATGGCTTGCTGTTGCCATGCCAGCAAATTGGCGGAAGTGCTCCCGTAATGTCACATGATATTCAGCCCGTCATTCAGGAGCAGACACAACAGGTGACACCAATGGAACCGCCAATGTCTGTTTCATCGAATTAATAACGTGATTAAGGAATGATCCATGTCTAAACATATCTCTTCAAAAAAGATCGTCACTGCATTGACGTTGATGGCGGCGGTTGCAAGTTTTTACGCACAGGCTTCAGTGACGCCCGACCGTACACGTTTGATTTTTAACGAAAGTGAGAAATCTATTAGTGTCACCCTGCGTAATAACGATCCTAAACTTCCTTACCTGGCGCAAAGCTGGATTGAAGATGAAAAGGGTAACAAGGTGAGTTCGCCATTAGCTGTTTTACCCCCTGTACAGCGTATTGATGCGATGATGAACGGTCAGGTGAAAATTCAGGGATTGCCAGATATCCACAAATTGCCTGCCGATCGCGAAACGATGTTCTACTTTAACGTTCGCGAGATCCCGCCTAAATCGAATAAAGCTAACACGCTGCAAATTGCTCTGCAGACACGTATCAAACTTTTCTGGCGTCCTAAGGCACTGGAAAAAAGCAGCACACAAACTCCCTGGCAGCATAAAGTGACCCTAACCCGCAGCGGCCAGGAATTTACCGTCAATAACCTAACGGCATATTACGTCATTATCAGCAACGCCAGTACGCAGAAAAATGGCAATCCAGCGGCGGGTTTCTCGCCGTTAGTCATGCCGCCCAAAACCAACGCCCCGTTAAACGTGAAAATGGATAGCACACCAGTGCTGACCTATGTCAACGACTATGGCGCGCGTATGCCGCTCTTTTTTACCTGTAATGGCAATAGCTGTCAGGTTGATGAAGCACGAAGTAGCAAAGGCTGATTCCAGGAGAATCCTATGAGAAAGATGTTTCTGGTTAAATTGCTGCTGGTGTTTGGCGTGGTGATCCACCCTGCGGTAGGCGGAGAATCTAAAACCGTTGATCTGACATTGCGAGTGCTGGTCGATGCTCCGCCACCTTGTTCGGTAACGGGCAGTGCTGTGGAGTTTGGTGAAGTGATCATCAAAAATATCAATGGCAACAACTATCGCATGAATGCTGAATACAAACTGGACTGTAAAGGAAGTCAGAGTAGCGACCTGCAAATGCAGTTTAAGGGCGCGACTACCACAATTAATGGCGAAACAGTGTTGAGTACGGGAATTTCTGGATTTGGGATTCGTATTGAAAATGCGGCTGATAATTCGCTGTTTCCTATTGGTGAAAACAACTGGACGCCTTTTAACATCAACAGCCAACCGAAGCTGAAAGCGGTGCCAGTAAAAGAGAGTGATGTATCACTCACGGCATCGGAATTTAACGCCAGTATGACTATGGTGGTGGATTACCAATGAAACGACTCGTTTTTTTTGTGATTTGCGGTTGCTGTGGCGTGGTACAGGCGGCAACACCAGACATTACTTTTCACGGAACTTTGGTATCACCGCCAGTTTGCACCATTAGCGGCGGGAAAACCATTGAAGTGAATTTTGGGGACATCCTTATTAATGACATTGACGGCGTTAACTTTCGCCAGACTGTGCCCTATGAGATCACCTGTGATTCTGGTGTTCGTGATGCGGTTTGGGAGATGACGCTTACCTGGAAAGGGACACCCACCAATTACAATACGTCAGCAGTTCAGACCAGCGTTACCGATCTAGGCATTGAAATGCAACAAAACGGCAGTCCGTTTGAGCTGGATAAACCTTTAAGTATTGATCCTGCCAGCCCCCCAACGCTCAAAGCGGTACCGGTGAAAGCCAGCGGCGCGGCGTTAGGAGACGGAGCATTTTCAGCTTATGCCACGCTACAGGTGGATTACCAATGAAAACTCAAGAATATGTTCTCGCAACGTTGCTGGGGAGTTTAATGCTGACCTGTGCTGTGACGGTGCTGGCGGCTGACAACCTGCACTTTTACGGCAACTTATTGAATAAAACCTGTACGCCGGTAGAGACACAAGGATTGCTGGCAGAAGTGCAGTTTTCTACGGTGAGTACACAAGATTTAATGGTCGCCGGGCAGTCGGCCCGTGTGCCGGTGGTTTTTCAACTGAAAGACTGTAAGGGACCAGCGTCATACAACGTAAAGGTAACCTTGACCGGTACGGAAGATAGCGAACAGCCGGGTATCCTGGCTCTGGATGCGTCATCGGGTGCGCAGGGAGTAGGTATAGGTATGGAAAAAAACGACGGCACACCTGTCTCTATCAACAGTACTACTGGTGCGACCTTTGTACTTAATAACGGCAACAATAGTCTACATTTTCGCGCCTGGTTACAGGCAAAAAGCGGTCGTGATGTGACTCCCGGCAATTTTACCGCCCAGCTAACCGCAACGTTTGAGTACCTTTAAAATGAAAAAATTACGCCATTTTTTTCGCTTACTAGTATTGATGCTAATGGTACCCACCGCGATGGCATCAACATTTCGTGATATGCACACGTTCATGGGTTATGCCGGTAATTTTAATACCGCAATCTGGTATGAGCTTAATGTCCAAACCATATCAGGTGTCTATCAGGGAACATATCACCAGGAGGGTTATACTCTTCTGACCGGAGATATTCCGAATATATCCTGGAATGGGCCATTGCCAGCACCCAAAATTAATGTGAAAAGTGCTGGTTATGTTGACCCATCGAATTGTCCAGGGCTGCCGAGCTCGGGAGATTTTGATTGTAGCAAAGTGATCATGGACATCATCGTTGACGGAGATCCTGGAGGCTGTCCCTGGATAGTGACCAGTAATATCAAATCACAAACAAGATCGACTGGTGCTGTTTACCTGGGGCCTTCAGCGTTTAACTCCACCTGTCCGCCAGTACCTTTAGACCCTTATGATGTTTCCTGGAGCCCAAATTCGGTAGAGCGTAGCAAGCTGTTATCATTGAAATCCACGGGAGGGGTAATCGAAAATACACTCTCTACCTTTTTGATGAAGGATGGCAAGTTGTGTGATGGTAGCCAATTTAACGAGAGTGGCGCATTTTGTCGTTTTGTATCGCAAATGATCACTTTTACGTCATATGGTTGTACCGATAACAAAGTGACAACCATACCAAACCGACATGCGATAACAGACAAACGACTGCATGATATTGTGGTGCGTGTCGATACCACTACACCGCAACCTATAGATTCCACTTGCCGATTCCAGTATGTGCTGAATATGTTGTAGCGACCAAACCGGATACGGCGTTTATGTCGTATCCGGTTTAGCATTCAGGGCAACTCCGGTGGCAGCCACTCTTCCACTTCAATCAACACCAGCAACGCCGCATCACCACCGTACTCTTTCGGTGCCTGGTGAAACGCCATCACATGCGGATGTTGCGCCAGCCACAGTGGTGTTTGTTGCTTCAAAATATGCTTACCGTGTCCATGCATCACGCAGGCACAAAATACATGTTCACGGCGGCAGGCGGCAATCAACGCCCCTAGTTCCTGCTTGGCTTGTAGCTGCGTCAAACCGTGCAAATCCAAAAACAGCTCCGGCGAATAATCACCGCGTCGCAGTTTCTTCGCCTCAAAATGACTCACATCCGGGCGGACATATTTCACCGGGCCTTCGGTATTTAATAACGGCTGAAACTCATCTGAGAAATAATGGCTGGCATCAGCCTGTTCCTGAATCAACCGCTTTACTGGCACTTCGCTGATTTTCTTACGCTGCGGTCGGTGGACAATCGTGTCCTGCTTAATCTTGCGAGTCCCCGCCATCAACTGGCGAAACAGAGCCTGGTCCTCCTCGCTAAGTGTTGTTTTCTTTTTCATCTATGCATCTCTATTTTTTATTTTCCTACAGTTTACCCGACTCGCAGCCCAATCGATCGGACAAAACATAATTTTCCTGCGTCATCGCCGCGTGAATGCTGATTTATCGTCATCTTCATGGCAAACTAGCCGCCGAAATTATTGCGATCATGCCCTGGAGGAATACGTGGATAAAATTTTCGTCGATGAAGCAGTAAATGAACTGCAAACCATTCAGGACATGTTGCGCTGGTCGGTTAGCCGCTTCAGCGCGGCAAATATCTGGTACGGTCACGGCACCGATAACCCGTGGGATGAAGCCGTGCAACTGGTGTTGCCGTCGCTCTACCTGCCGCTGGATATTCCGGAAGATATGCGCAATGCGCGTCTGACCTCCAGCGAAAAACACCGCATTGTTGAGCGCGTGATCCGCCGCGTCAACGAACGCATTCCGGTGGCTTATCTGACCAACAAAGCGTGGTTCTGCGGCCATGAATTTTACGTCGATGAACGTGTGCTGGTGCCGCGCTCGCCGATTGGTGAACTGATCAACAATAAATTTGCCGGACTTATCAGCAAGCAACCGCAGCACATTTTAGATATGTGTACCGGGAGCGGCTGCATTGCCATTGCCTGCGCTTATGCCTTCCCGGAAGCGGAAGTCGACGCGGTGGATATTTCTCCCGACGCGCTGGCGGTTGCCGAACAGAACATCGAAGAACACGGCCTGATCCACAACGTCATCCCGATTCGTTCCGATCTGTTCCGTGATTTACCGAAAGTGCAGTACGACCTGATCGTCACTAACCCGCCGTATGTCGATGCGGAAGATATGTCCGACCTGCCAAATGAATACCGTCACGAGCCGGAACTGGGCCTGGCATCTGGCACCGACGGCCTGAAACTGACGCGTCGCATTCTCGGTAACGCGGCAGATTACCTTGCTGATGATGGCGTGCTGATTTGTGAAGTCGGCAACAGCATGGTACATCTTATGGAACAATATCCGGATGTTCCGTTCACCTGGCTGGAGTTTGATAACGGCGGCGATGGTGTGTTTATGCTCACCAAAGCGCAGCTTATTGCGGCACGTGAACATTTCGCGATTTATAAAGATTAAGTAAACACGCAAACACAACAATAACGGAGCCGTGATGGCTGGAAACACAATTGGACAACTCTTTCGCGTAACCACTTTCGGCGAATCGCACGGGCTGGCGCTCGGCTGCATCGTCGATGGTGTTCCGCCAGGCATTCCGCTGACGGAAGCGGACCTGCAACATGACCTCGACCGTCGTCGCCCTGGGACATCGCGCTATACCACCCAGCGCCGCGAGCCGGATCAGGTCAAAATTCTCTCCGGTGTTTTTGAAGGCGTTACTACCGGCACCAGCATTGGCTTGTTGATCGAAAATACCGACCAGCGTTCTCAGGATTACAGCGCAATTAAAGACGTTTTCCGCCCAGGCCATGCTGATTACACCTACGAACAAAAATACGGTCTGCGCGATTATCGCGGCGGCGGACGTTCTTCCGCCCGCGAAACCGCCATGCGTGTGGCGGCAGGGGCGATTGCCAAAAAATATCTCGCCGAGAAATTTGGTATTGAAATTCGCGGCTGCCTGACCCAGATGGGCGACATTCCGCTGGAAATCAAAGACTGGTCGCAGGTCGAGCAAAATCCGTTCTTCTGCCCGGACCCGGACAAAATCGAAGCCTTAGATGAACTGATGCGCGCGCTGAAAAAAGAGGGCGACTCCATCGGCGCGAAAGTCACAGTTGTAGCAAGTGGCGTCCCTGCCGGACTTGGCGAACCAGTATTTGATCGTCTGGATGCAGATATCGCCCATGCGTTGATGAGCATTAACGCGGTGAAGGGCGTGGAAATAGGCGATGGTTTTGACGTGGTGGCGCTGCGCGGCAGCCAGAACCGCGACGAAATCACCAAAGACGGTTTCCAGAGCAACCATGCAGGCGGCATTCTCGGCGGTATCAGCAGCGGGCAGCAAATCATTGCCCATATGGCGCTGAAACCGACCTCCAGCATTACCGTGCCGGGGCGCACCATTAACCGCTTTGGCGAAGAAGTTGAGATGATCACCAAAGGCCGTCACGATCCTTGCGTCGGGATCCGCGCAGTGCCGATCGCTGAAGCGATGCTGGCGATCGTTTTAATGGATCACCTGTTACGACAACGGGCGCAAAATGCCGATGTGAAGACTGATATTCCACGCTGGTAAAAAATGAACAAAACCGCGATTGCGCTGCTGGCCCTGCTTGCCAGTAGCGCCAGCCTGGCAGCGACGCCGTGGCAAAAAATAACCCAACCTGTGCCGGGTAGCGCACAATCGATAGGCAGTTTTTCCAATGGTTGTATCGTCGGCGCTGACACGTTGCCGATACAGTCCGAACATTATCAGGTCATGCGTACCGATCAGCGTCGCTATTTCGGACACCCGGATCTGGTGATGTTTATCCAGCGCCTGAGTAGCCAGGTGAGCAATCTGGGCATGGGTACGGTGTTGATTGGCGATATGGGAATGCCTGCTGGTGGGCGTTTCAACGGCGGTCACGCCAGCCACCAGACCGGACTGGATGTCGATATCTTCCTGCAACTGCCGAAAACACGCTGGACCTCCGCGCAGCTCTTGCGCCCGCAAGCACTGGACTTAGTTTCCCGCGACGGTAAACACGTTGTCTCCACGCTGTGGAAGCCAGAAATTTTCAGCTTGATCAAACTCGCCGCCCAGGACAAAGACGTTACGCGCATTTTTGTTAATCCGGCGATTAAACAACAACTTTGCCTTGATGCGGGCACCGATCGCGACTGGTTGCGCAAAGTGCGACCCTGGTTCCAGCATCGCGCGCATATGCATGTACGATTACGTTGTCCTGCCGATAGTCTGGAGTGTGAAGATCAACCTTTACCGCCACCGGGCGATGGTTGCGGGGCAGAACTGCAAAGCTGGTTTGAACCTCCAAAACCGGGAACAACAAAGCCTGAGAAGAAGACACCGCCTCCGTTGCCGCCTTCCTGCCAGGCGCTACTGGATGAGCACGTGATCTAATGGAAACGTTTAATAGCCTGTTTATGGTTTCCCCGCTGCTGCTGGGAGTTCTCTTTTTTGTCGCCATGCTGGCGGGATTTATCGATTCGATTGCCGGTGGCGGTGGGTTACTCACTATTCCGGCATTGATGGCGGCGGGGATGTCTCCGGCTAACGCGCTGGCAACCAATAAACTGCAAGCCTGCGGTGGCTCTATTTCCGCCACTATCTACTTTATTCGCCGCAAAGTGGTTAGTTTAAGCGATCAGAAACTCAATATCGCCATGACCTTTGTCGGCTCAATGAGTGGCGCACTGCTGGTGCAATACGTTCAGGCCGATATATTACGGCAGATATTGCCCATCCTCGTGATTTGCATCGGCCTCTATTTCTTGCTGATGCCAAAGCTGGGTGAAGAAGATCGCCAGCGCCGTATGTACGGCCTACCTTTCGCGTTAATTGCCGGTGGCTGCGTCGGTTTTTACGATGGATTCTTTGGCCCGGCAGCCGGTTCGTTTTACGCACTGGCCTTCGTTACGCTGTGCGGTTTTAACCTCGCCAAAGCCACCGCTCACGCCAAATTACTCAACGCAACGTCGAACATCGGCGGTTTGCTGCTGTTTATTCTCGGGGGCAAAGTGATTTGGGCGACGGGCTTTGTGATGCTGGTGGGGCAGTTCCTCGGGGCGCGCATGGGTTCAAGACTGGTGTTGAGCAAAGGACAAAAGCTGATCCGCCCGATGATCGTTATCGTCTCAGCGGTGATGAGTGCCAAATTACTTTATGATAGCCACGGACAGGAGATCCTCCACTGGTTGGGGATGAACTAATGAACAGTACACACCACTATGAGCAGTTGATTGAAATTTTTAATAGCTGCTTTGCCGATGATTTTAATACCCGTCTGATTAAAGGCGACGACGAACCGATCTATCTTCCTGCTGATGCGGAAGTACCGTATAACCGAATCGTCTTTGCTCATGGCTTTTATGCCAGCGCAATTCATGAGATTTCGCACTGGTGTATTGCCGGGAAAGCGCGCCGTGAGCTGGTTGATTTCGGTTACTGGTATTGCCCGGACGGTCGCGATGCCCAAACGCAAAACCAGTTTGAAGATGTTGAAGTGAAGCCGCAGGCGCTCGACTGGTTGTTCTGCGTGGCAGCTGGATATCCGTTTAACGTCAGTTGCGACAATCTGGAAGGCGACTTCGAACCGGATCGTGTGGTGTTTCAACGGCGGGTACATGCGCAGGTGATGGATTATCTGGCTAACGGTATTCCAGAACGTCCGGCACGCTTAATTAAAGCATTACAAAATTATTATCACACGCCGGAAATTACGGCGGAACAGTTCCCGTGGCCGGAAGCGCTCAACTGAAGCCGGCGCCACGTTTTACAATGAGGAAAGAAGATGATCGCGGAGTTTGAATCACGCATTCTGGCATTAATCGACGGTATGGTTGACCATGCCAGTGATGATGAGTTGTTTGCCAGTGGGTATTTGCGTGGCCACCTGACATTAGCTATCGCAGAACTGGAAAGTGGTGATGACCACTCCGCTCAGGCGGTACATACAACCGTTAGTCAGAGTCTGGAAAAAGCCATTGGTGCCGGTGAATTGTCGCCGCGTGACCAGGCGCTGGTAACCGATATGTGGGAACACCTGTTTCAGCAGGCGTCACAGCAGTAAGTTGCGGCGTCTGGAGCACCATGCCTGATGCGACGCTTATCGCGTCTTATCAGGCCTACACGTCACACGAGGTCGGATAAGGTGTTCACGCCGCATCCGACATTGGGTGCACCATGCCTGATGCGACGCTTACCGCGTCTTATCAGGACTACATGTCACACGTAGGTCGGATAAGGCGTTCACGCCGCATCCGACATTGGGAGCACCATGCCTGATGCGACGCTTATTGCGTCTTATCAGGCCTACAGGTCACACGAGGTCGGATAAGGCGTTCACGTCGCATCCGACAAACAATGCCAAAGCAGATTACCCCGCCTTAACCGCTTTACCTTTCAACAACTTCCGCACCCATAACCTATTCGGATTTAACGCCGCCAGCGTACTGGCATCCATCGGAATCGGTTCTTCACTCATCTGTGCCGCCAGAATTTCGGCGCACAGTGGGGCAGAACACAAACCACGCGAACCCAAAGCAGCAAGCATAAAGAGATCGTCATAAATCGGCGCGCTTACCGCCTCATCTTTTTGCTCCGTCAGCGACGCATATTCCACGAGTGTAGCGTCATAATCAGGCACGTTGCCTACCATTGGCAGATGATCGCGGGTGGCACAACGCACACCGCAGCGCGCCTCTTTATCACTGACATCAACCGCTTTCGCCCATTGTGCCTGCGGGAAACAATCAATCAATCGCTGGCGATTCTGCAGCTGATCTTCCTCACTGTATGCCGTCTCTTCGCTGCCGCGATGATAACTGGCACCAATACAATGGTGTTGATTCGCCGGATTTTGTGGCGTGAGATAACCGTCATAGCACAGCACCTGCTTCAGTTTTGCCAGTTCCGGCGTTGTCGGAATGTGGCTGACCTGACCAGCAACTGAATACACTGGCAGAGACGACGTTTGGCTGAAACGGCTGATTTGATGCCCATTCGCCAGTACCACTACACTATGCGTCGCTTGCTGATCACCTGCAAAATTCAACAACCAACAATCATCCTTACGGGATAAATTCTGCAATCGGTGGTTATAACGATTCTGCAAACCTTGCTGTTGCGCCAGTTCCAGCACATTACGGGTCAGTTCCGCCGGACACAGCCAGCCACCTTGCGGATAAGTAATACCGCTGCAATTTGTCGCAACGCCCGTAATTTGTTCAACCGCATTTGTCTCAACGGCTATGGCCAACTCTGCGGGTAAATCCATCGACAGCATCTGTGCGATTTTATGCTGGCTTTTCTCATCCCAGCCTAACTGCGTTACGCCGCACCAGTCATGATCAAATTTAACGGGTAATTGGTCGTAAAGCCGACGAGCAAAAGTAAATGCATTAGAGAAAAAGCGGTTTAGCGCCTCATCGTGTTTACTTAAAAGCGGATACAGCGCCCCCTGGCGATTGCCGGAAGCACCCAGCGCGGGGGCCTCATCCGCGCAATAAAGCGTTACCTGCCAGCCGCGACGTAATAGTGCCAGCGACAACAACGCGCTGGCAATGCCGCCGCCGATAATTGCCGCTTCCCGTTTGCGGCTGCCCGTACGATTAAACCACGGTGTGGAGCAGGGGAGTGGTAATGTCTGTTCCATCACTCCGCAAAGCATTTCCCGTTTGCGCCCAAAGCCCTTACGCTTTTGCATGGTGAATCCGGCTTCCTGCAAACCGCGGCGGACAAAACCAGCAGAAGTAAATGTCGCCAGCGTGCCGCCCGGACGCGCCAGTCGTGCCATGGCGTTAAACAGATTTTGCGTCCACATATCCGGGTTTTTTGCGGGCGCGAAGCCGTCCAGAAACCAGGCATCTACTTTTTGATTTAGCGAATCGTCCAGTTGGCTGGTCAGTTCGTTTATATCGCCAAACCATAAATCCAGCGTTACGCGGCCTTCATCGAGCAATAAACGATGGCAACCGGGCAGGGGCAAAGGCCACTGCGCCTGAAGCTGTTCCGCCCACGGCGCAAGTTCCGGCCAGTGTTGGTGCGCTAGCGCTAAATCCGCACGGGTGAGGGGAAATTTCTCAAAACTTATAAAGTGGAGGCGCTTTAACTGCGCCTGTGGACGCGCTTCGCGAAACTGATCAAATGCCTGCCAAAGCGTCAGGAAGTTTAATCCGGTGCCGAAGCCGCTTTCTGCTACCACAAACAGAGGATGTGGATGCTCAGGAAAGCGTGCCTCTAATTGGTTACCCCCAAGAAAAACATAACGCGTCTCTTCCAGTCCGTTATCGTTGGAAAAATAGACATCGTCAAAATCTCGGGAAACAGGTGTACCCTCAGCATTAAATTCAAGGTTGGCAGGTTGTATGGAGTAGTGTTTCACGTAAGTTACTCGTCTTACAGGCGGTGGCTCGATCTTAGCGATGTGTGCCAGGCTGCGCAAATTTCTCTATTAATTGGCTGATCGGACTTGTTCGGCGTACAAGTGTACGCTATTGTGCATTCGAAACTTACTCTATGTGCGACTTACAGAGGTATTGAATGAAACGTGCAGTGATTACTGGCCTGGGCATTGTTTCCAGCATCGGTAATAACCAGCAGGAAGTCCTGGCATCTCTGCGTGAAGGACGCTCAGGGATCACTTTCTCTCAGGAGCTGAAGGATTCCGGCATGCGTAGCCACGTTTGGGGCAACGTAAAACTGGATACCACTGGCCTCATTGACCGCAAAGTTGTGCGCTTTATGAGCGACGCATCCATTTATGCATTCCTTTCTATGGAGCAGGCAATTGCAGATGCTGGCCTCTCCCCGGAAGCTTACCAGAATAACCCGCGCGTTGGCCTGATTGCAGGTTCCGGCGGCGGTTCTCCGCGTTTCCAGGTGTTCGGCGCTGACGCAATGCGCGGCCCGCGCGGCCTGAAAGCGGTTGGCCCGTATGTGGTCACTAAAGCGATGGCATCTGGCGTTTCTGCCTGCCTCGCCACGCCGTTCAAAATCCACGGCGTTAACTACTCCATCAGCTCCGCGTGTGCGACTTCCGCACACTGTATCGGTAACGCAGTAGAGCAGATCCAACTGGGCAAACAAGACATCGTGTTTGCCGGCGGCGGCGAAGAGCTGTGCTGGGAAATGGCCTGCGAATTCGACGCAATGGGCGCGCTGTCTACCAAATACAACGACACCCCGGAAAAAGCCTCCCGTACTTATGACGCTCACCGTGACGGTTTCGTTATCGCTGGCGGCGGCGGTATGGTGGTGGTCGAAGAACTGGAACACGCGTTGGCACGTGGTGCTCATATCTACGCTGAAATCGTTGGCTACGGCGCAACGTCTGATGGCGCAGACATGGTTGCTCCGTCTGGCGAAGGCGCAGTGCGCTGCATGAAGATGGCGATGCACGGTGTTGATACCCCAATCGACTACCTGAACTCCCACGGTACTTCGACTCCGGTTGGCGACGTGAAAGAGCTGGCGGCTATCCGTGAAGTGTTCGGCGATAAGAGCCCGGCGATTTCTGCAACCAAAGCAATGACCGGTCACTCTCTGGGCGCTGCGGGTGTGCAGGAAGCTATCTACTCTCTGCTGATGCTGGAACACGGCTTTATCGCCCCGAGCATCAACATTGAAGAGCTGGACGAGCAGGCTGCGGGTCTGAACATCGTGACCGAAACGACCGATCGCGAACTGACCACCGTGATGTCTAACAGCTTCGGCTTCGGCGGCACCAACGCCACGCTGGTAATGCGTAAGCTGAAAGATTAATTCGGAGTAGGTCGGATAAGACGCGTCAGCGTCGCATCCGACGATACGCGGCAATGTCGCATCCGGCACTAACGCAAAAGGGAACCCGATGGTTCCCTTTTTCACATCATTGACAATCGCCGCCTGTTCCAGGCAAACTTCCCGTTTTGTCGATTTCCTTCTGAAAAGACGTACGCGTTAAATCCTGCCAACGCACCGTAACCCTGAAAACCAGAGAGATGAGACGGGGAGACTCCTCGCCTTGCGCTGCATTCTGGAGTAATGCATGACTGCTGTAAGCCAAACAGAAACACGATCTTCTGCCAATTTTTCGCTCTTCCGCATCGCTTTTGCGGTTTTTCTAACTTACATGACCGTAGGGCTGCCGTTGCCGGTTATCCCGCTGTTTGTTCATCATGAACTGGGCTATGGCAACACCATGGTCGGGATTGCCGTCGGCATTCAGTTTCTGGCTACGGTGCTGACGCGTGGCTACGCCGGACGACTGGCCGATCAATATGGTGCAAAACGTTCGGCGCTTCAGGGCATGTTCGCCTGTGGTCTGGCTGGCGGCGCGCTGCTGCTGGCGGCGCTTTTGCCTGTCTCCGCACCAATTAAATTTGCCCTGCTGGTCGTCGGGCGTTTGATTCTTGGTTTTGGCGAAAGCCAGTTACTGACGGGCGCTTTGACCTGGGGATTGGGCATTGTCGGGCCAAAACACTCAGGCAAAGTGATGTCGTGGAACGGAATGGCGATTTATGGCGCACTGGCGGTGGGCGCACCGCTTGGCTTGTTGATTCATAGCCATTACGGTTTTGCCGCACTGGCGCTTACGACAATGGCATTGCCCCTGCTGGCGTGGGCTTGTAACGGCACAGTACGCAAAGTACCGGCAATGGCGGGAGAACGTCCATCACTGTGGAGCGTTGTCGGACTTATCTGGAAACCGGGTCTTGGTCTGGCGCTTCAGGGCGTTGGCTTTGCGGTTATCGGAACCTTTGTATCGCTCTACTTTGCCAGCAAAGGATGGGCGATGGCAGGTTTTACACTCACCGCATTTGGCGGCGCATTTGTCGTGATGCGCGTCATGTTCGGCTGGATGCCAGACCGTTTTGGCGGCGTGAAAGTGGCGATTGTCTCTTTGCTTGTCGAAACGGTAGGTTTGTTGCTGCTCTGGCAAGCGCCTGGCGCGTGGGTGGCGTTAGCCGGTGCGGCGTTAACCGGGGCAGGGTGTTCACTTATCTTCCCGGCGCTTGGTGTGGAAGTGGTTAAGCGCGTTCCGTCTCAGGTTCGCGGTACTGCGCTCGGCGGTTATGCGGCGTTTCAGGATATCGCCCTCGGTGTTTCCGGGCCACTGGCAGGTGTCCTGGCGACCACATTTGGCTACTCGTCGGTATTCCTTGCCGGGGCGATATCGGCGGTGCTGGGGATTATCGTGACGATACTGTCATTTCGTCGTGGTTAACTCAATAACCAGACCAATATCACGATGATGGCGGTCAGCAATATCCACAGGCTGGGGCGCATGGCCATTTCTTGCATCGTGTTAATGAATGGCGTAAAGGGATTGAGCAACGGTTGAATATCTCGCGGTTCAATCCCATTCACCCGCCGTTGATAAAGCTGGTTGAGGATATCCTCGGCCTGTGCGGAAGTCAGGGCTGAATGCTGAGAAAGGCCATATTTTTGCTCAACATAGCTCGATAATACTGTCAACTCGCTGGCATCCAGTGGCTGTTTTAGCGCCATCTGAAGCGACTCCAGTGTCGGTGTATTTTGCTGACTTAACACCTGGCGTGCCTGCAACCAGGTAACCAGGTGGGTAAACATTTTGGCCGGGATCAACTCTCCATTTTTTACCCCAGAAAGTTCCAGCATAGATTGCCAAATCTGTTTGCTGGGTTCTCCTGTTGCCGCCGCGAGTTTAGTCACCAGTTGCTTAAGCGTATTGTGTTCTGCCGGTAGCAAAGGGCGATCAGTCGCCTGGCGCTGTTGCGGCTGCGGGATAACCATCTTCCCTTCCTGTAACAGCGTCAGGACGGTTTTTAATTGCTCCGGTGAGAGTTGATTCAGCGGCGTCTGACCAAAGTTATGACGAATGTAATCTGTGACCGCCTGACGATTATTCCCCAGCCGTAAGTACTCGCTCAATTGCGCCAAAAGCTGGCGGACAGAATGGCTTTCTTGCGCGGCCAGTAAACGTTGTGCAAGGTTTTGTTCTGCGGCGGGGAAATTGCGTGAAAGTAACGGTGAATCACCCGGCAGACCGATGTCGTGCTTTATACCAGCCCACAATTCCGCGCTCTGCTGTTGCGTCAGCGAAGTCACTTTGGTTATCAAACTTTCCAGCACTGTACGTTGCAAGCTGGATAAAGGCTGATTGCCTGCGCCAGACGACAGTTTATCCCCCTGACCCGGTGGTTGCCCAGGAGGGGCGGAAATTGGTTGTATCATTACGTATCCTTATACCTGAAATCATCGCAAGTATGCCTGGCCGCGAGATTATGGCACACTTGTCCGGTTAACTCTCGTTCTCATACAGGTACCACAAACGTGAAAATCCTTGTTGATGAAAATATGCCTTATGCCCGCGAATTATTTAGTCGTCTGGGGGAGGTGAAAGCGGTTCCGGGGCGTCCAATTCCAGTTGCTGAACTGGATGATGCAGATGCTTTGATGGTGCGTTCGGTCACGAAAGTGAATGAATCTTTGCTGGCAGGAAAACCAGTAAAATTTATTGGCACCGCGACCGCGGGGACGGACCATGTCGATGAAGCGTGGTTAAAGCAGGCGGGAATTGGTTTTTCTGCTGCACCTGGCTGCAATGCGATTGCGGTAGTGGAATATGTTTTCTCGTCACTGCTGATGCTCGCCGAACGCGATGGATTTTCACTGCACGAGCGTACCGTGGGGATCGTGGGCGTCGGCAACGTCGGGCGACGTTTACAGGCGCGGCTGGAAGCGTGGGGGATCAAAACCTTACTTTGCGATCCACCTCGCGCCGATCGTGGGGATGAGGGGGATTTCCGTCCTCTTGATGAACTGGTCGCGCAGGCAGACATTCTGACTTTCCATACTCCACTCTTTAAAGATGGTCCGTACAAAACGCGGCATCTGGCGGATGAAAAACTGATTCGCAGCCTGAAGCCGGGGGCAATTCTGATTAACGCCTGCCGTGGTGCCGTTGTCGATAATACGGCACTGCTAACCTGCCTGAATGAAGGTCAGAAGTTAAGCGTGGTGCTGGATGTCTGGGAAGGCGAGCCAGAACTCAACGTCGAGCTGCTGCAAAAAGTGGATATCGGCACGCCGCATATCGCGGGCTACACCCTCGAAGGTAAAGCGCGTGGCACAACGCAAGTGTTTGAAGCCTACAGCAAGTTTATTGGTCATGAACAGCACGTGGCGTTGGATACTTTACTGCCCGCGCCGGAGTTTGGCCGCATTACGCTGCATGGTCCGCTCGATCAGCCGACGCTAAAAAGGCTGGTGCATTTGGTGTATGATGTGCGCCGCGACGATGCGCCGTTGCGTAAAGTCGCCGGAATACCGGGTGAGTTCGATAAACTGCGCAAAAATTACCTTGAGCGCCGTGAATGGTCGTCTCTGTATGTGATTTGTAATGACGCCAGTGCGGCATCATTACTGTGTAAACTGGGTTTTAACGCCGTTCATCATCCGGCTCGTTAATCTCTTCTTCATGCTCTCTGCTGTAACATAGGCAGGGAGCTTTGCATTTTCTGGAGTAAACCACCATGTCTGAAGGCTGGAACATTGCCGTCCTGGGCGCAACTGGCGCTGTGGGCGAAGCCCTGATTGAAACGCTGGCTGAACGTCAGTTCCCGGTTGGGGAAATTTATGCACTGGCACGTAACGAAAGCGCAGGCGAACATCTGCGCTTTGGTGGTAAGACAATCACCGTGCAGGATGCTGCCGAATTTGACTGGACGCAGGCGCAACTGGCGTTTTTTGTCGCAGGCAAAGAAGCGACCGCGACCTGGGTTGAAGAAGCAACCAACTCAGGCTGCCTGGTTATCGACAGCAGCGGATTGTTTGCTCTCGAACCAGACGTACCGCTGGTGGTGCCGGAAGTAAACCCGTTTGTACTTGCTGATTACCGTAACCGTAATGTTATCGCCGTACCGGACAGCCTGACCAGCCAGCTGCTGGCCTCTCTGAAACCGTTAATCGATCAGGGCGGATTGTCGCGTATTAGCGTTACCAGCCTGATTTCAGCCTCCGCCCAGGGCAAAAAAGCGGTCGATGCGTTAGCGGGGCAGAGTGCGAAATTGCTCAACGGCATTCCGATTGACGAAGAAGATTTCTTCGGACGTCAGCTGGCGTTCAACATGCTGCCGTTACTGCCGGACAGGGAAGGTAGCGTGCGTGAAGAACGTCGTATCGTCGATGAAGTGCGCAAAATCATGCAGGACGAAGGGCTGATGATTTCGGCAAGCGTCGTGCAGGCACCAGTATTTTACGGTCACGCTCAGATGGTCAACTTTGAAGCTCTGCGTCCGCTGGCGGCAGAAGAAGCGCGTGATGCCTTTACCCAGGGCGAAGATATTGTGCTCTCTGAAGAGAACGAGTTTCCTACTCAGGTGGGTGACGCTTCCGGTACGCCGCATCTTTCTGTGGGCTGCGTGCGCAATGATTACGGTATTCCAGAGCAAATCCAGTTCTGGTCGGTGGCCGATAACGTCCGTTTTGGCGGCGCACTGATGGCAGTGAAAATCGCCGAGAAACTGGTGCAGGAGTATCTGTACTAATGTCCGACCAGCAACAACCGCCAGTTTATAAAATTGCGCTGGGCATTGAGTACGACGGCAGTAGGTATTACGGCTGGCAACGGCAGAACGAAGTCCGCAGTGTGCAGGAGAAGCTGGAAAAGGCGCTCTCCCAGGTGGCGAACGAGCCCATCACCGTCTTCTGCGCCGGGCGTACTGACGCAGGCGTACACGGCACCGGGCAGGTAGTGCATTTCGAAACCACCGCGCAGCGCAAAGACGCCGCGTGGACATTAGGCGTAAATGCGAATTTACCTGGTGACATCGCCGTGCGTTGGGTTAAAGCTGTACCTGATGATTTTCATGCCCGATTTAGCGCCACGGCTCGCCGTTATCGCTACATCATCTACAATCATCGGCTGCGCCCGGCAGTGCTGAGTAAAGGTGTGACCCACTTCTACGAACCGCTGGATGCCGAACGGATGCATCGGGCTGCGCAATGCTTGTTGGGCGAGAATGATTTCACCTCATTTCGCGCGGTGCAGTGCCAGTCCCGAACGCCGTGGCGCAACGTTATGCATATTAACGTCACGCGACATGGTCCTTATGTGGTGGTAGATATCAAAGCGAATGCCTTTGTACATCATATGGTGAGGAATATTGTCGGTAGCCTGATGGAAGTAGGCGCCCACAACCAGCCAGAGAGTTGGATAGCAGAGCTGTTAGCGGCAAAGGACAGAACGCTGGCGGCAGCAACGGCGAAAGCGGAAGGGCTGTATCTGGTTGCGGTAGATTACCCTGACCGATTTGATCTTCCAAAACCGCCAATGGGCCCGCTGTTTCTGGCGGACTAATGAGAATAATGCTCTAAAAATTTCAGGCTGTAGCCAATGCAGTTACAGCCTGAGAAATGAAGAGTACAAGGCATAGGCAATTATGGACCTGATTTATTTCCTCATCGATTTTATTTTGCATATTGATGTGCATCTGGCGGAACTGGTCGCAGAGTACGGCGTCTGGGTTTATGCCATTCTGTTTTTGATTCTGTTCTGTGAAACCGGGCTTGTGGTAACGCCATTCCTGCCTGGTGATTCGTTGCTGTTTGTCGCTGGCGCGTTGGCATCTCTGGAGACTAATGATCTCAACGTCCATATGATGGTGGTACTGATGTTGATTGCTGCAATTGTGGGTGATGCGGTCAACTACACCATTGGGCGGTTATTTGGTGACAAACTGTTCAGTAATCCGGATTCGAAAATTTTTCGTCGTAGTTATCTTGATAAGACTCATCAGTTTTACGAGAGACATGGCGGCAAAACAATTATTCTCGCCCGTTTTGTACCGATCGTCAGAACGTTCGCGCCGTTCGTTGCGGGAATGGGTCACATGTCGTATCGTCATTTCGCCGCTTTTAACGTGATTGGTGCACTGTTGTGGGTACTGATTTTTACCTACGCAGGTTATTTCTTCGGCACGCTCCCCTTCATTCAGAGTAACCTTAAACTGATGATTGTTGGCATTATTTTTGTTTCAATATTGCCTGGGGTTTTCGAATTTATTCGTCACAAACGCGCTGCAAAATAAAAAGTAACTCCGCGGTTCGACCACTTTTTTATCCAAAGTTTCGGGCTGTTATGTTTTAATGTGCAACATTCATGGTCTGTTGGGGGCAAAAATGGCATTATGCGTCCCCAAAGATAAAACTGGCATCGAACCAGGTTCAGACAGAAAGGTCCCTAATGAGCTGGATTGAACGAATTAAAAGCAACATTACTCCCACCCGCAAGGCGAGCATTCCTGAAGGTGTGTGGACTAAGTGTGATAGCTGCGGTCAGGTTTTATACCGCGCTGAACTGGAACGTAATCTTGAGGTCTGTCCGAAGTGTGACCATCACATGCGTATGTCGGCGCGTAACCGCCTGCATAGCTTGTTAGATGAAGGCAGCCTTGTGGAGCTGGGTAGCGAGCTTGAGCCGAAAGATGTGCTGAAGTTCCGTGACTCCAAAAAGTATAAAGACCGTCTGGCCTCTGCGCAGAAAGAAACCGGCGAAAAAGACGCGCTGGTGGTGATGAAAGGCACTCTGTATGGTATGCCGGTTGTCGCTGCGGCATTCGAATTCGCCTTTATGGGCGGTTCAATGGGTTCAGTGGTTGGCGCTCGTTTCGTGCGTGCCGTTGAGCAAGCGCTGGAAGATAACTGCCCGCTGATCTGCTTCTCCGCTTCTGGTGGCGCACGTATGCAGGAAGCGTTAATGTCGCTGATGCAGATGGCGAAAACCTCTGCGGCACTGGCGAAAATGCAGGAGCGCGGGTTACCGTACATTTCTGTACTGACCGACCCGACTATGGGCGGTGTTTCTGCAAGCTTCGCGATGCTGGGCGATCTCAATATTGCTGAACCGAAAGCGTTAATCGGCTTTGCCGGTCCGCGCGTTATCGAACAGACCGTTCGCGAAAAACTGCCGCCAGGATTCCAGCGCAGTGAATTCCTGATCGAGAAAGGCGCCATCGATATGATCGTCCGTCGACCGGAAATGCGCCTGAAACTGGCGAGCATTCTGGCGAAGCTGATGAATCTGCCAGCGCCTAATCCTGATGCGCCGCGTGAAGGCGAAGTGGTGCCACCGGTGTCGGATCAGGAACCAGAGGCCTGATAACTGATAAGGGCAGGGCCACTGGCTCTGCCCTTTTGCTATTTATTTTCCCCGTAACGAATCAGCGGATACCATGATTATCAAACGCACTCCTCAAGCCGCGTCGCCTCTGGCTTCGTGGCTTTCTTATCTGGAAAACCTGCACAGTAAAACTATCGATCTCGGCCTTGATCGCGTCAGCCAGGTTGCGGCGCGTCTTGGCGTCCTTAAACCTGCACCGTTTGTGTTTACCGTAGCGGGAACTAATGGCAAAGGCACGACCTGCCGTACGCTGGAGTCGATTCTGATGGCGGCAGGGTACAGGGTGGGGGTCTACAGTTCGCCGCATCTGGTGCGTTATACCGAGCGCGTTCGTATACAGGGCAAAGAACTGGCGGAGTCGGCCCATACGGCTTCTTTTGCCGAGATTGAGGCCGAGCGCGGCGATATTTCTCTGACTTATTTTGAATACGGTACGCTGTCGGCATTGTGGTTGTTCAAAGAGGCGCAACTCGATGTGGTGATTCTGGAAGTAGGTCTGGGCGGTCGTCTGGATGCTACTAACATTGTCGATGCTGATGTTGCCGTGGTGACCAGTATCGCGCTGGATCATACCGACTGGCTGGGGCCAGATCGTGAAAGCATTGGTCGTGAGAAAGCGGGGATCTTCCGCAGCGAAAAACCGGCAATCGTCGGTGAACCGGAAATGCCTTACACCATTGCCGATGTAGCACAGGAGAAAGGCGCACTGTTGCAACGTTGTGGCGTTGAGTGGAATTATTCCGTCACTGACCATGACTGGTCATTTACCGATGCTCACGGCACGCTGGCGGGATTACCGTTGCCACTTGTCCCGCAACCGAATGCCGCAACGGCGCTGGCGGCACTGCGTGCCAGCGGCCTGGAAGTCAGTGAAAAGGCAATTCGCGACGGTATCGCCAGCGCAATTTTGCCTGGACGTTTCCAGATTGTGAGCGAGACGCCACGCGTTATTTTTGATGTCGCCCATAATCCTCATGCGGCGGAATATCTTACCGGACGCATGAAAGCGTTACCGAAAAACGGGCGCGTGCTGGCGGTTATCGGTATGCTACATGATAAAGATATTGCCGGAACACTGGCCTGGTTGAAAAGCGTGGTTGATGACTGGTATTGTGCGCCACTGGAAGGGCCGCGCGGTGCCACGGCAGCACAACTGCTTGAGCATCTGGGGAACGGCAAACCATTCGATAGCGTTGCGCAGGCATGGGAAGCCGCAATGGCGGACGCTAAACCGGAAGATACCGTGCTGGTGTGTGGTTCGTTCCATACGGTCGCACATGTCATGGAAGTGATTGACGCGAGGAGAAGCGGTGGCGAGTAAGTTTCAGAATCGGTTAGTTGGCACTATTGTGCTGGTAGCTCTGGGAGTTATTGTGCTTCCAGGATTGCTTGATGGGCAGAAAAAACATTATCAGGATGAGTTTGCAGCGATCCCGCTGGTGCCGAAAGCGGGCGATCGTGACGAACCAGATATGATGCCAGCCGCCACTCAGGCGTTGCCGACACAGCCGCCAGAAGGCGCTGCAGAAGAGGTGCGGGCAGGTGATGCCGCAGCGCCTTCGCTCGATCCGACAACCATTGCGGCCAATAATACCGTGTTTGAACCGGAGCCTGCACCGGTCGCTCCACCGAAACCGAAACCGGTGGATCCGCCTAAGCCGAAGGTTGAAGTGCCGCCCCCGCCGAAGCCAGAACCGAAGCCGGTTGTTGAAGAAAAGGCAGCGCCGACGGGTAAAGCCTATGTTGTGCAACTGGGCGCGCTGAAAAATGCCGATAAAGTGAATGAGATTGTCGGTAAGCTGCGTGGCGCGGGATATCGGGTTTATACTTCGCCGTCAACGCCAGTGCAGGGTAAAATCACCCGTATTCTCGTGGGGCCAGATGCCTCAAAAGATAAGCTGAAAGGATCGCTTGGCGAACTGAAGCAGATCTCTGGTTTGAGCGGCGTGGTTATGGGCTACACGCCGAATTAATACGGTTTTACCTGATGTGACGCTGGCGCGTCTTATCAGGCCTGTGCTGGAGCAGAACCGTAGGTCGGATAAGGCGTTTACGCCGCATCCGACAGCCGTTGCCTGATGTGA